>NZ_VCDP01000335.1:0-240 GCF_033949345.1 Xenorhabdus littoralis | reverse complement strand
GAACAAGAGTATCAAGAGTTATCAGAGAGTGAGAAGCAAGAATATAATGGCCATTTAATTGATGAAGTGGATGTGGAGGCGTAATGTATGAAAGTAGCGGGAGATTTATATTATTATTGTCTTGGTTGTAAAAAATTCCATGAGTATGGTGCAACTGATCATAAAGGTGTGAATCGAAAATTATGTTTTTATTGTTTCAAGATTCAATCTAAAAAAACGAAAATTATTGGTGATGCTGAA
>NZ_VCDP01000334.1:0-213 GCF_033949345.1 Xenorhabdus littoralis | reverse complement strand
AGGAGGCGGGGAAACTTCACTCCCGCCCCCCACACCTTCGGATTATACGACAAGGGTTCTCTCTTCTCCCAAAAGACTACGTTTTTTTCTCCGTCTTAACCGCTCTGTCGCATTCTTTTATTCTGGTTCTTTTCTTTCTTATTCCATGCTATACTTTTCTTGTACATGTAAAATGGTTTACAACTCTATTAGTGTTTCGTACTATTTACTCAC
>NZ_VCDP01000333.1:0-260 GCF_033949345.1 Xenorhabdus littoralis | reverse complement strand
GCACAAGAATATTACAAGTTAAAACAAACAAATACAGTAAACACATATATTGAAAAAGGGCTAAATGTTTGTAACCAAGAATATAAAATTCATTTCTTATTTTTACAAGCATTAAACAATAAATTATCTACTGAACAATTAGAAAAAGTCATGTTAGACGCGATTCCATATTTTGAAAAACAAAATCTATGGAAATACATACAAGATTATACTGAAGAATTGGCTATAAGATTTTATGAAGAAAAGAATAAGGATAAATC
>NZ_VCDP01000332.1:0-374 GCF_033949345.1 Xenorhabdus littoralis | reverse complement strand
ACTTTAGCTTATTATGGAGGTAAGTGTGCAATTTATGGATAAAAGTTCAATTTTAAAACAAATGTATTTTATTTTATTTCCGGTAACACTTTTTCTATCTCTAAATATTTATCAATGGATTGTTAAAAGTGATTACTCATTTACAGGATATATAATCCAAAATTTAATTATTGTAGCATTAGCGTTAGTAGCAGCTATCATAGCTTATTTAATTACTAAAAAAAATATTTAACACATAATGTTAGTCTAAATAACAGAAAATTCTAACCCTTATTCTTATTTTGTATTATACTGGTTATGTACAGGTAAAATGGTTTACAAGTTAATTTTTCCTCGTTTCAAAAAAAGTCCATTCTTTTCATAAGAATGGACTT
>NZ_VCDP01000331.1:0-270 GCF_033949345.1 Xenorhabdus littoralis | reverse complement strand
TGCAAAAACTTTTTTACATCTAATTCTACCCTTTGGGTTGGAGAAGCATAGACAGTTTGAACCTTTATCATGTCTGTTTTTAAAATTACTTGATCTTGTTGACTTCCTTTCTGTATTAGAAATTCATTAAATTTAGCAAGGCTACTAATCTTGTGGTTAATGGACTTGGCGTTCAACATTTTGACATTCTTTAAATAACTAATGTACTCTAAGATATTTTGTCGGTACAATTTTGTTAATTTTCTGTCATAGGAACCTTCAAACCATTTT
>NZ_VCDP01000330.1:0-253 GCF_033949345.1 Xenorhabdus littoralis | reverse complement strand
TACATTGAATGAAAAGGAGTATGAAAAATGAAGGTAGTAAGTAATATTCGTATGATTATGGCGAAAAAGAATATAGATAATATTTCGGATTTGGTGAGAATAACGGGAGTAAGTCGTAATTCTATTAATAAGTTGTGGCACAATGAGAATGTGTCTTCTTTAAAATTAGATACATTGATAACGATCTGTGAGAAGTTGGATGTTGAGTTATTGGATTTAATTGAATATATTCGAGATGATAGTGAGACAAAAT
>NZ_VCDP01000329.1:0-275 GCF_033949345.1 Xenorhabdus littoralis | reverse complement strand
AACGTAACATCACATGCACCCACTTCCCTAGAATGATTGATACCACGAGTCTAGCAAAGCGACGAAACGGAGTCAATCAAAGTAACCCTATACATATTTTGACGCTTAGCGTCAAAATATATAGGGCTCTGCGAGGCCCTTGTCGGCATAGCCGAGTCACTACGTGACCAAAAAACCTTGGGCGTTGCCCAAACCCACTGGGGAACTCTTCCCCAGACCCCCTTCATCCAACTCCCCAACCCCTCAATCCTTGAGGGACTCCCTCGCCGGATGGC
>NZ_VCDP01000328.1:0-211 GCF_033949345.1 Xenorhabdus littoralis | reverse complement strand
GAATTTTAAGACGTTTTGAAGAGAATGAATTTGAAGATTTTAAGTTTATTAGGGTAGTTGAGTTGCATGAAAGTGGACAACCTCATTATCATTTTTTATGTAATCGTTATGTTTCTCATTATTTAATGAAGAAGATAACAGTTGAAGGTGTGAGTGAGGTTTATGATAATACGTATATTGTGGATCATGCTATGGAGAGAAATAAAATTCT
>NZ_VCDP01000327.1:0-426 GCF_033949345.1 Xenorhabdus littoralis | reverse complement strand
ACTTCGTTGAATTTCGTTTTTATTTTATCACAAATTTAATTTTTTGGTGCATTTTTAGTGACCACTGAGTGACCACTAAGTGACCATCAGAATGACCATCAGAATGAAAAAATGACCACCCAGTGACCACCAATTAATAAATAGGCGTCCCAGTTTTCGTGGTCGTTTAGTGGTCATTTTTGGCGCATACAAAACGCATGCTTTTAATTTTTTTCACATACAAAACGCATATAAAATGACCAAAAACGCATACAGAACGCATATGAGTAAAAAAAGACGTCCCACTTTTTCGGGTTAAAAAAACGTTGATTTAAAGGGGCGTAAAGCGTGCTACAAGGGACACAAAACGTGCCACAAAAGTGCTTTAAACGTACACAAAACGGGCTACAAAGCCCAAAAAGGCATCCCGTAATTCACAAACTAGAA
>NZ_VCDP01000326.1:0-509 GCF_033949345.1 Xenorhabdus littoralis | reverse complement strand
AAAGAGCACTTTCCCCAGAAAAACTACACGTAAGTCTTAATAATTTTCTTGGTAATAGGTTAAGAGTAGTTATTGGTGGATGACAACCAAAATAAATAGTATCAAATGGAGCTCCTAAAATATTAACATTTCCTAAACCAGGAACAAAAATTGTAAGAATCATATTCAAACGTTCTCCTTTCATAATAAATATAATAAAAATTTATATATTATATTTATTATGAAAATATAAATTGGCTTGTACATTTTATTTATGGTTTTAAAATTTGTAAATACTTTTGAAGTTATTTTTTTCTTTTAATATTGTTGTAATTATATTTATCAAGGGTTTGCTAGGTTGTTCCTTCTATATTTATTAATGGGCTATCCACTAATCAATGGACAGGTAGTATTTTTGAGAAAAAATCTTCACCATTGATTAGTGGATTTTGGCAGATATTGGCATGTTTCTTTGCTGTATAAAACACCCAAAAACAAGGTCAATAATCTTTCTATGCGTTTAATATGTA
>NZ_VCDP01000325.1:0-565 GCF_033949345.1 Xenorhabdus littoralis | reverse complement strand
TCGCTCTTGTAATTCCTGTATATAATAAATTATTAGTATTTAATTTCGGCTGACTTTCTAAAAATACCGCCACATTCTCATATTCACTACCTTGAGATTTATGAACTGTAAATGCATAAGCTGGTACAATATTAACTGTATCTAAATATCTATAAAACACTTGCCTATCTTCAAAATCCAATTGAATTAAAATACCTTTATCATCATGATCAACAATTTTACCAGTATCACCATTATAAACCCTTCTAGATGAATCATTAGCAATGATCATGACTCTATCACCGATTTCATAACAATAATCATTAAAACACTTCGTAATTTTATCCTTATTAGCTTGAACTATTAAATTAATTTTCTTAGTCATTTTTTTTGTATTTGTTAAAATTTGATACCCCTGTTCCACAAGTGGTAAAACTAGTTTTTCTAATTGTCTTTCATCATATAATCTAAAATCAATTAATTCACGATTTAAAACTTTATATGCAAGCTCTAACACAGTATCTCCACTTCTAAAAACTTTTGTAAGTCTTATAGTATTTATAAAATCTAAACCTTCTAATTCAGG
>NZ_VCDP01000324.1:0-216 GCF_033949345.1 Xenorhabdus littoralis | reverse complement strand
AATCCATTCGCTCGACTTGCATGTATTAGGCACGCCGCCAGCGTTCATCCTGAGCCAGGATCAAACTCTCCAATAAAGTTAGTTTGTCTAGCATCTAAAATAAAAATTGACGTTTCACGTTGTTTGTTTCGTTCAGTTTTCAAAGAACTAAAAGCGGGTGAAGAGAATCGAACTCTCGACCAGAGCTTGGAAGGCTCTTGTTTTACCACTAAACTA
>NZ_VCDP01000323.1:0-374 GCF_033949345.1 Xenorhabdus littoralis | reverse complement strand
GCATAAGGAAATCCGATCCCACTTCTAGTTCAAAGTGGTGAAATAGGCTGTGCCTACTGAATTTCTAAAGCTCTCTAACTGGGATTCAAAAAACACCCTTGTAGGTCGTTTTGAGTCCTTTTAACATCTATTTGTAGGTCTCTTTGAGACCTTTGTAGTACGTTTTGTGGACGTTTTAAAAGTAATTAGTAACAAATAAAAAAAGAGCCCCATAAATAGGGACTCTTTTTTCAATACTCATCAATTCCACCATTTCACTTTACTGCATTACGATGATTGCACATAAGATTCAACAAAATCACGAAGTATCTGCCTACCTCTCATCTTCCAAGATGCGTCAACACCTAGCAAGCCTATAATTTCATTTACCATAT
>NZ_VCDP01000322.1:0-397 GCF_033949345.1 Xenorhabdus littoralis | reverse complement strand
ATGGTTCCAGTTAATGAAAAACAAAAACTATCAGCGTATTCATTTTTTAAAAACAAATCAGAGTTTCATGATTTACAAGATAAAATCTATGAACATGTGAAAGAAAAGGGATTTGATATAGAGCGTGGTGTTTCTAGCGATAGGAAACATTTATCGACGCAGCGGTTTAAAGCGGTGACTTTGCAACAAGAAATAGAGAAGTTAGAGCAGGAAAAGAAAGAAATAGATAGTCGTCTTTATGATTTAAAATTTTCTTTAAATCAAGCGAAAAGTGTAGATGAGATTCCAGTCAAAGAAAAAGGCGGGTTTATACGCTCTAAAACGGTCGAGATTGCTTCAGAAGACTTCGATAGTATAAAAGTATTAGCTAGGTCTTCCGAAGCCCTTATAGGCGAAA
>NZ_VCDP01000321.1:0-271 GCF_033949345.1 Xenorhabdus littoralis | reverse complement strand
AACATTGTTTTCTTTGCTGATGCTTCGATGTTCTTCAACACTTGTTTTGGTTCTTTAAACACTTTCATTTCTGCGGTCGCATTTGCTTTTTGTTGGTCTTTTTGTTTTTCGATTTCCTCCGCATGCTTTTTTAAATCTTTCACTGTATCTACACCAATCGTTTTATCGTTCAAAATCCCTTCTTTGTAGATATGCGGAATTTCTTGTTTTAAAAAAGTATCTAAGTCTTGATGAAATGTTTTTAATTCTTTACGTGTTAGCACTTCTTTTG
>NZ_VCDP01000320.1:0-209 GCF_033949345.1 Xenorhabdus littoralis | reverse complement strand
TTCGTTTTCAGTTCGTCATGAAGGTATTATATAAACTCCTTAATTTCGAAATACAGAATAACAAAGAAAAGAGAAAACAAAAATTCCGAAAATCGAAAAATCGAGATTTCCAATTTAACAAATTCCAAAATCAAATCCCACATAAAAAATCCAAAATCAGCCCCGAAAATTTAGAATTTCTCAAAACTATATTTTCAAAAAAATCATCA
>NZ_VCDP01000319.1:0-216 GCF_033949345.1 Xenorhabdus littoralis | reverse complement strand
TGAAGAGTTTGGTATTTTGAATAAGAATCAAGTTATAACCGATATATCTCCTGAAAATGGAGGGGATAATAAGGCGATTGAAGAGTTAAAGGAATTGATTTTAATGCAGAATAATAAAATCGATGAATTAACTATTAAATTAAATGAACAATCAAATCAAACTAAGATGATTGAAACAAGCGTTGGAGATAGAGATCAGCAATTAGTTAGATTAAT
>NZ_VCDP01000318.1:0-302 GCF_033949345.1 Xenorhabdus littoralis | reverse complement strand
ATTTCCACTATTGTCTCCAAAAAGAGAGTCAACAGAATTTGGACGAAGTTTACCATCTTTTGTCGCCCGCTCAAGCGCATTATAGATAGCTTCCTTCAACTTTAATTGATTCACACCAACTGGTGTATAAATTTTAAACGTTGGCATCCCTGTATCTTGGCAAATCGGTGAGATGTTATCATCAGCCATTTTAATATTATTTGTAATTGTGCCAAGTGCCATCGCTGAACGAGTCCCTGCGTTTTCTCGCTCTTTCGCTTGTTGAATCGCACGACGAACATCTTTCGGTAAGTTCGTTGACG
>NZ_VCDP01000317.1:0-302 GCF_033949345.1 Xenorhabdus littoralis | reverse complement strand
AGCTATATTGAGAATTTAGATTATATTGATCGTATTTATTATATAGAATCAGATATTAGTTAGAAGGGATATGTATATTATCCCTTCTATTTTTTTATTTATTTAATCCTTTTCTTATAAGTTCTAGAATTGTTGCTGTTCTAGTAGAAATTCCGTTTTCTTCTTTGTATTCGTCAACTTTTTTTAATATTGATTGTGGGATTCTCATTTCTACTCTTTCTTTTTTATCTGTCATTATTATCACCTCTTCTTGTATTGTACGGAAAAATATCGTATAATACAAATTGTACGGAAAAAAGACG
>NZ_VCDP01000316.1:0-223 GCF_033949345.1 Xenorhabdus littoralis | reverse complement strand
CTCTCTTGAATAACCACCGTATACTTCGTTATATGTTGCACTTCGGCCTAAACGATCGCGAATTGTTTCTACCATTAATTCAGGCTCTTTTGTGATAATTTTAAATGTTTTCGAACCACTTAAACCAACTTCAACGATATGAATCACTTTCGAAGCGATAAAGTAAGCAATTGCCGAAAGGATAGCTCCTTGAAGGCCGAATACCGTTGATACGAAAATAAAT
>NZ_VCDP01000315.1:0-317 GCF_033949345.1 Xenorhabdus littoralis | reverse complement strand
AATTTTTTGAAACCGCGTTAGATTTTGTTAAACAGGAATATGGAGAACAAAATGTGATTCATGCAACTGTACATAAAGATGAGATGACACCACATATGCATTGTGCCATTGTACCAATCACAGAAGATGGACGATTGTCTGCAAAAGAATACTTTGGAAAACGCCAACAATTGATTGCGCTGCAGGACAATTTTCAAAAACATATGGTCGAAAATGGATTTGAATTAAAACGTGGGATTTCAAGTTCACGCAGACACGTCGAAATGGGGCGTTTGAAGGCTGAGGGAGTGTTAGATAGTACCAAAGTACTAGAAAGG
>NZ_VCDP01000314.1:0-437 GCF_033949345.1 Xenorhabdus littoralis | reverse complement strand
GAGAGACTGTTTCGTTTGTATTATATTGTTGTTATTTGTAGTTGCCGCAAAAACATTATTTGTCACAAATGCTACATTTCCTGCCAATATTCCTCCGACTAACAATACTGGAATCATTTTTTTATATGTTTTTCTCCAATTACTTCTCTCAATACTAATTTTTTTCATAAATTTCATCCCCTTAAGTTTATTATTCAAAATAGATAATAAACTTAATTTACATATAATTCAATATTTTGTTAATAATCCTAATATTTAGGTCGATTGCTAATTGTTGGAATTTGCTTTTAAATATCTTTTCCATGTGCATATTGTTGAATAATATCATTTTTTTCTTTAGCATCATGTGTTTGAATGGAATTATTGAATTGGGAAAAGAAAATACCTGTTGTACATGCTACCCCTATTAGTATCAGACTAAATTTTTTCATCATTTC
>NZ_VCDP01000313.1:0-272 GCF_033949345.1 Xenorhabdus littoralis | reverse complement strand
TGCTTCTAAGCCAACATCCTAGTTGTCTAAGCAACTCCACATCCTTTTCCACTTAATACACACTTTGGGACCTTAGCTGGCGATCTGGGCTGTTTCCCTCTTGACTACGGATCTTATCACTCGCAGTCTGACTCCTAAGGATAAGTCATTGGCATTCGGAGTTTGACTGAATTCGGTAATCCGATGAGGACCCCTAGTTCAATCAGTGCTCTACCTCCAAGACTCTTACACTTAAGGCTAGCCCTAAAGCTATTTCGGGGAGAACCAGCTAT
>NZ_VCDP01000312.1:0-569 GCF_033949345.1 Xenorhabdus littoralis | reverse complement strand
GCGGGAAAAAGGTTTTGATGTAGATCGGGGAGAAGGTTCTGAGAAAAAACATTTATCGCCTCAAGCCTTTAAGGAAAAACAAGATTTAGAAGTAGAAGTGGAACAGTTATCCAATGTAAAAACGCATTTAAAGACAAAAGTAGTGGAAACGCATAATCAATTACAACAAACCACAAACTACATTGAAAAACAGAATGAAACGTTACAAAAAATTCAGCAACAATTTTTGAGTTTAGATAAAAAAATAAAAGAAAAGAAACAGGAATTTGAAACGTTTCGAAATCAAATTCCGGATAAGCCAGTGTCAATGTCTTATTTGCGAGAAGAAACAAAAACAGAAGTAACAACGAAACTGTTTGGAAAGCCAGAAATTACTGAGAAGAAAACAGGAAACATCGTGGTTACACGTGAGCAATGGAGAGATATGAAAGAAAAGGTTGATGCAGCGGTTATTATAAAGAGCGATTATGAACGTTTGCAAAAAACGGATCTTGTAAAAGAAAACAAAGAATTACATAGTGCAGTCGATGAGATATGTGACTCACTTAAAGAATCTCAAAAGAGAAATG
>NZ_VCDP01000311.1:0-291 GCF_033949345.1 Xenorhabdus littoralis | reverse complement strand
GGGTTTATGCGCTCTAAAACGGTCGAGATTGATTCAGAAGACTTCGAGAGTATAAAAGTATTAGCTAAGTCTTCTGAAGTTCTTAGAAGCGAAAATAGACGCCTTAAAAATGAAAAGATTAAGATTGAACGTGAAAAAGATGATTTATATAAGGGACAACGTTTTTTAGAAAGGCAAGTAACAGACTTGAAAAGAGAGAATCGAGGGTTGAAGGAAGCAAATGATTTTCTTAAGAAAACGTTGGAGCGAGTGAAAGAGATGTATAAGGAGAAGCTTCCTGAACTCGCAGGG
>NZ_VCDP01000310.1:0-266 GCF_033949345.1 Xenorhabdus littoralis | reverse complement strand
GGGGAGAACCAGCTATCTCCAGGTTCGATTGGAATTTCTCCGCTACCCACACCTCATCCCCGCACTTTTCAACGTGCGTGGGTTCGGGCCTCCATTCAGTGTTACCTGAACTTCACCCTGGACATGGGTAGATCACCTGGTTTCGGGTCTACGACCACGTACTAAACGCCCTATTCAGACTCGCTTTCGCTGCGGCTCCGCCTCTTCAGCTTAACCTCGCACGGGATCGTAACTCGCCGGTTCATTCTACAAAAGGCACGCCATCA
>NZ_VCDP01000309.1:0-263 GCF_033949345.1 Xenorhabdus littoralis | reverse complement strand
CTTTTTTTATTTGTTACTAAGTATTTTTAAATAGTGAAGGTGCTACACTATTTAAAAATACAGAATATTAAAAACTTTATATATCAACTGTTGAAAAGTTAGTCTTATACAATAGCATGATAACATGATAGAAAATAAAATATAGATAATTTTGGAAAAGGAGAAGATTCTATGAATGTTCAACTAGGAAACGAACAAATTACAAAATTATTAAATGATTGGTATCAAGAAATTCGAGCGCAACACATTATTAAAGCAAAACA
>NZ_VCDP01000308.1:0-222 GCF_033949345.1 Xenorhabdus littoralis | reverse complement strand
TAGAGTTTTTATGGTTATTTTTTTGGAATGTGTCTAGTGCTTTATTAAATGATTCCTCAGCTAGTTCGAAATGTTTTAAGTCAATACAACATAGGCCTATAAAGTTGTCACATAGTGCTATATTTATTTCATAACCTTCATGTTTTGAAAATTCTTCTTTAGCTAATTTTATATAATCAAGAGCTATTACTTGTTTATAGATTTGATAATAAAAATATCCCA
>NZ_VCDP01000307.1:0-306 GCF_033949345.1 Xenorhabdus littoralis | reverse complement strand
GTAACACGGGGGTTCCCGGCTGTTTCGATATCTACACTATCCCTTGCCTAGACTGGGTTCAAGTCACTTTTAAATCTGTACAGAATTCACAAGAAAATGCGCGGAAAATTATTAGTAAAATTTCCAGTTTTTTCGGTATTGATGATTTCTTGTTTGAACATTTTGATGAAGGTCTACATGGGTATAGAAAATCGTATAAATTTTTAGGTCAAAATACTTTTCAGTTATTATTTGATGCACCTTCTAATATGGGTATTCATTTAATACTTACTGGATCTATGTTGAAATTGCTTCGTTCTGATTATG
>NZ_VCDP01000306.1:0-216 GCF_033949345.1 Xenorhabdus littoralis | reverse complement strand
TTTTCATTAACTGGAACCATGCCCACATGCATATGAGGTGTTTTTTCATCAACATGTACGGAAGCATACACAAAGTTCTCTTCTCCATATCTTGCCTTCAAAAAACAAACAGACTCTTCAAAGAATCGTCTCTGTTCCACTTGAGATAAAGAATTCATATAATCCGGACTAGCCGAAATCATGAACGAACAACAAACAACAGCGTCTTTCCGAATT
>NZ_VCDP01000305.1:0-404 GCF_033949345.1 Xenorhabdus littoralis | reverse complement strand
AGATGCGACGATTTTCCAAGTACCGAAACATTTAGCACATGTATATCCTGGGTCAGGTGGTTGTGCACAAACTGCAGGTATCAAGATTCAATTAGAATATGACTTACACAGCGGACAGTTTTTAAACTTCCAGGTAGGTCCTGGAAAAAATAATGATAAAACATTTGGAACAGATTGCTTAGATACCTTACGGCCGGGTGATCTGTGTATTCGTGATTTAGGATATTTTTCATTGGAAGACTTAGATCAAATGGATCAACGTGGCGTGTGCTATATATCAAGACTTAAGTTAAACCATACCGTCTATACGAAAAATCCATTTCCAGAATACTTTCGAAATGGGACAATCAAAAAACAGTCACAGTATATCCAAGTTGATTTAGAGAACATTATGCACACGTTAA
>NZ_VCDP01000304.1:0-395 GCF_033949345.1 Xenorhabdus littoralis | reverse complement strand
TTCCATTATCTTATGAAAATTTGAAAGGTGTATTTATTCATTTTATTCTCTTTTTATATCTTTAATAAGGCTTTCCATAATACAAGGGTCGAGTAGTATTTTTTGAGAACCCCACTCATAAAATCTCCACTCTTTTGCCCTTGTATTATGGAATTCGGCGGGAACTGGTATGTCGCCAAGCCGAACAGACCAAAAACGAGGACTTAGTTGCTCGACTTGGACTAGCAATTATACCCGCCGAACCGCCAGTTCTATCGTCTCTAAGCAATAAGCTTACTCCTTATTCAGTTACGTGAAGTTCCTGGGGGCTAGCCCCCAAACCCCCAGCCAGCACTCACACCCAAAAACAAGGGGATAATTTCTTGTTTTTGGGTGTGAGGTATTTAAGAAATTCT
>NZ_VCDP01000303.1:0-385 GCF_033949345.1 Xenorhabdus littoralis | reverse complement strand
GGGGAATAATATCTTGCAAAATATTAAAGAGATAAAGAAATTAATTAGGAAGAATCCTGGTAAATGTGCAAGCATCTCTACAACTGAAGATGGTGGTTTTGAAGGGGTTTTATTGAGTGGATTTTTTGCAAAGCAAGTTATGAAATTGGCTTCTCAATCCAATCATATTTCTCATGATTTTAATTCAAATGATCTTAGATCTTCTGATCTAACTTTAAAAGGAGTTTTTCTTTTTAATGGTACTGGAGTTCATTTTGTTTTTTATGAGGGTCTTGAGTCTATAAGGATTTATGATTCGCCAATGTTTGAAGAGGATTCTAAAGAGATGTTTGAGTATTTTAAGGAGTGGTTACATGCACATTCTTGATATTTACTTTAGTAAACG
>NZ_VCDP01000302.1:0-449 GCF_033949345.1 Xenorhabdus littoralis | reverse complement strand
TGGTTGTGTTCCAACGTATTGAGCTACATAAAAGTAAATGTTTCCTTTTACTTTTTTTGATATTATATATGCCAAAGTAATGACCTCCAATCATTAAAAATCTATATTACTTTGATTAATATTAACTTTATTAGGTTAATTTTTCAACAAATAAAGTATGAAATAATGCATATTTTGAACATTTTTATTTAAATAGGTTTTAAATTAGTTTAAATGAACGCAATAAATAACCTTATATGTATATAAATTAACTTTAATTTAAATGAAGTATGAAATATTGCATAATATGATTTTTTATTCCATACAGGTTTAAAAATGTTTTATAAAGTGCTAAAGTTGTGTTTAAAAGGTTAAAAAACAACTATTCTTTGCACAAAAGTGCCCTTATAAGAAAAAAGCATGTATATTTCATGAGAAAAAGGAGTATAAAAAATGAAAGTAGTAAATAA
>NZ_VCDP01000301.1:0-284 GCF_033949345.1 Xenorhabdus littoralis | reverse complement strand
ATATTTTGCTTCTTTAGTTCCAGCACCCAACCATTTTGTAAGTGTCTGTAACGCATCTCCACCATTTTTTAAGCCCCAAACAACAGCTGATTTTTTCCACCCTTGAGCTTATACATCACCATCTTCATCTAAAGAAACAGTTTGATTTACATTTTCTACTTTATAATTTGTTTGTGGGAAATTCACTACATTATTTTTTACAGGCGTTTCTGTTTCAGCTGCAAAAGAAGATAAAGGTGCAACTGTTAAAAGAGCCGCAAATGCCATTGTTGCTGGAATGATTT
>NZ_VCDP01000300.1:0-317 GCF_033949345.1 Xenorhabdus littoralis | reverse complement strand
CTGCCAAGAAAAGCTTCTAGCGAGATAAAAGGTGCCTGTACCGCAAACCGACACAGGTAGGCGAGGAGAGAATCCTAAGGTGTGCGAGAGAACTCTGGTTAAGGAACTCGGCAAAATGACCCCGTAACTTCGGGAGAAGGGGTGCTTTCTTAACGGAAAGCCGCAGTGAATAGGCCCAAGCGACTGTTTAGCAAAAACACAGCTCTCTGCGAAGCCGTAAGGCGAAGTATAGGGGGTGACACCTGCCCGGTGCTGGAAGGTTAAGGAGAGGGGTTAGCGTAAGCGAAGCTCTGAACTGAAGCCCCAGTAAACGGCGG
>NZ_VCDP01000299.1:0-294 GCF_033949345.1 Xenorhabdus littoralis | reverse complement strand
TATATGATGATGACGGAAACAGTAATCGGCACTATTATGAATTGGCAGCTTTAACCGAGTTAAGAAATCATATTCGTTCAGGAGATATTTTTGTATCAGGCAGTAGACATCATAAGGCATTTGATGATTATCTTATACCGTATGATGAATGGAACGAAGTTTCAAACATTCCAAATGGCCTTACAGCCCCTTTAAAAGCTGAAGATTATATAACTGACCGAATAAACCGATTAAATGAACATTTAGAATGGTTATCAGAAAATAGCGAGAAATTAGAAGGAGTAGATATTAGTC
>NZ_VCDP01000298.1:0-288 GCF_033949345.1 Xenorhabdus littoralis | reverse complement strand
TTTTTTATTTGTCATGGTGTATGCAAAGCACATGCAGAATACATACTAAACGTTTTTAAACGTATAGAGGACGCATACTTTAGGGAAAATCGCTTCCCTGAAGTAGAGCATGAGAAACCCAATAGGCACAGTCTATTTCACCACTTTTTGTACAAAGTGGGATTCGGTTTCCTTATGTTCTTTTTTATTTGAATGGGTCTAGGAATGAATATACGAATATCTGTAGTTTTACCCTATGGCTATTCTTATAGTGATTCTAATAGAAAATGTGATTGTATTAATGTTTTT
>NZ_VCDP01000297.1:0-254 GCF_033949345.1 Xenorhabdus littoralis | reverse complement strand
GAGAGAACCAGGCTTAATATTAAGTTTGGTTCTCTCTTTGTTGTATTGAAAGAAAACCTTCTTAGTGTAGCAAGTAGCATTCAAAAGTTTTTTTATGATCTAACTGAGAACTAACAAGAAAGATTTTTTCTTAAATTTAAATTTCGTGAATTTGTGAATTTATTTTTAAAGTTTATTTCGAGATATATTTTGTTCTGATGATTTCGTTTTACTACTGTACGAGTTAAAAACCTATAGTGTGCGCATGAATTTTT
>NZ_VCDP01000296.1:0-286 GCF_033949345.1 Xenorhabdus littoralis | reverse complement strand
GGTTCGGCGGGTATAATTTCTAGTTCAAGTCGAGCAACTTAATCCTCGTTTTTGGTCTGTTCGGCTTGGCGAAAGTAAATCACCTGCCGAAAAAAATTCCGCAAGGATGAAGCGAAGCGAAAAAGGTGGAGATTTTTGAGTGATTTTTACTCAAAAATACTACCTATTCCTTGCGGAATTTTTAGCCCTTATTATAAAAGACACAAAGAGCATATAAAAAAACCCTTAATATATAAGGGTTTTTTTATATAAATAGTTACCATATTTGGTATTGTTCTTACCATAT
>NZ_VCDP01000295.1:0-388 GCF_033949345.1 Xenorhabdus littoralis | reverse complement strand
AATGCAGAACTTCAATTTGGTTTATTAGAAAAAGAAGTAGACCAGCTGAAGAAACATCGAACAGACGCTATTGTATATAAAAGCATCTTGCAAGATACAAACAGACATATAGAAATTAGCGAACTAGAAAAGAAAGGACGTTTAGTCCTGTTTAATCTAGAAAATGGACATGAACCGAAGAACCAAAAAGAAGGCGAGCAATGGCTTTCTATCTTGGAAGAGAATAAAAAGGCAAAGACAATCCCTCAGAAGCGTCTAGAAACCTTTATAGAACGTTTAAAGGTATTTCTAAATAAAATACTAAGGAAAGGTAGAGAATTCTCTCTAGAGGGCTTACAACGCAAATCAGAGCAGTTAAAACAAACGAGACAGCCAAAAACAAAAAGAG
>NZ_VCDP01000294.1:0-265 GCF_033949345.1 Xenorhabdus littoralis | reverse complement strand
CGAATCTGACCGCTCATTATCAATATATAGATTTGAATGGTTTTCTGTTTTTCTATCCCAGTGAATAGATAGTCCTTGTACATTTCCCTTTGTGTATTTTTGAACGTGAGCCATGAGCGAGAACTCCCCTTTTTGATAACCAGTATAACATGAGGATCAGCCAGACGCATAGTGTATGGTCTAGCACGTTATACCAAATTTCATTTGGACGTGCTCTGCGAGGCTTTTCGGCTTCGCCGATCCATGCGCTGCATGGAAAAGAAAC
>NZ_VCDP01000293.1:0-268 GCF_033949345.1 Xenorhabdus littoralis | reverse complement strand
ATGTTTGTAGAGGAAGTAGTTATTTCACTACAAGAAAATTCCCATAGATCGGTGGGGCGGTGAATATAAAAAGAGACTTTTTAATATATGGATGTCAGCTTTTAAAAGGGGGAGGAGTATATATGGTACCTGTCAACGGTAAGCGGACGGAATGAAGCGATAGCGAAATGATGGAGCATTAAGGAGTTGATAGGGAACTTCGACCAAGACCCTCTTGTTCTTCCCAAAACCATGTTTTGGGGATGCCTACCGGCGAGGGAGTCCCTCA
>NZ_VCDP01000292.1:0-335 GCF_033949345.1 Xenorhabdus littoralis | reverse complement strand
AAAATATATTTTTTTTAAAAGATATACTTGGAATTTTTGTTTCTAATCCACAAGTTGGATTTATAGGTATGATTGGATGTTCTAAACTACCTATAAATGGAATATGGTGGCAATCTCATACAATCAATGGAAAAGTTGTTGATTATATCGATCAACAAAAACGTTATTTAGATTTTCAAAAAAACAATGAATACGTTTTAAATAACTTTATTCGTGCAGAAGTAGTTGACGGTTTATTAATTGCAACACAATATGATTTACCTTGGAAAGAAGATTTATTTAATGGATTTCATTTCTATGATGTTTCGCAATGTTTGGAATTTAAAAAAGCTGGT
>NZ_VCDP01000291.1:0-330 GCF_033949345.1 Xenorhabdus littoralis | reverse complement strand
GAAGTGAAAACCTTCTGAGTGTAGCAAATAGCATTTAGGAGGTTTTTTTACAATCTAATAGAGAACTAACAAAAAGAGTTTTTTCTTTTTTAAAATTTAAAATTCGTGAATTTGTAAATTTATTTTTTAAGTTTATTCTGAGATATATTTTGTGCTGGTGATTTTGTTTTACTACCGTACGAGGTAAAAAACTAAATTGTGCGCATGAATTTTTTTAGATATATCTATATCGATAAAATACCGCACGTTTTTTGATGTTTTTTGAAAATAGAAATTCTACATTTTTGGGGTTGATTTTGGATTTTTGGTGTGGGATTTTATTTAAAAATT
>NZ_VCDP01000290.1:0-467 GCF_033949345.1 Xenorhabdus littoralis | reverse complement strand
GAAAAAATAGCAAATAGAATCGGTTTATGTATTGGTTTAGTTTATATTGTAGGGGTGTTAATTGTATGTTTGCTGATTTAAAGTTGAATTTTAAATTTTGGTTAATTGTAGTTTTTGATATATGTATGCTTGCAATGATCTGTGTTGTTACAACAAAGTATGTATCTGATATATATAGTGATTTGTTTATTTTCACGACAGGATTTTTAATACTGTTAATTTGGTATTTTGTTAGAGTTTATTTGATAGATATTGTTAAAAGTTTTGCTAGTAAAACTTAATATTATTATTTAATTGTAACCTTTTGTATAAAATATTTCCGGAAAAATATATGCAAAAGGTTGCTTTTGCATATGCGAAATGTTATTATGCATATATAAAGTTTTAGGAGGTTGTGAAATGACTGTTGTTAAAGAGGAAAGAAAGAATCGTGTATTTCGTTTTACTGATACGGAAGTTTCTTTAAT
>NZ_VCDP01000289.1:0-264 GCF_033949345.1 Xenorhabdus littoralis | reverse complement strand
AAGGCGTTTTAAGGGGTGTATATATGTTTAAAAAGTTTTATCGTGAATATATCCATGTATTGTTTAATATTGTTGCGATGTTTTTTTATTTTAGTTGGTGTTTAGTTGGTGCTGAATTTAATTTATTAACTCTAATAGCAATTGGAATTGCTATTTTTATCTTTGTTAAGTATGTATCTATGGATAGGAAATTTGTTAATGAAAATATAGATAAATTAAAAGATAAAAAGATGATTTTTAGGAAGTATGCTATAAGTGGTGAAA
>NZ_VCDP01000288.1:0-340 GCF_033949345.1 Xenorhabdus littoralis | reverse complement strand
AGAGATTTTAATACAATCAAATACAAAAAACGTTATTCTTTCTTAAGAATCTAGATTAGAAAGGATGACGTTTTTTATGAATCTCTCGATTCAAGATGAATTACAACTATTTTCTGAAGAGCTGTATCGTCATTTAACCCCTTCTCTTTTGGAAGAACTCGCTAAAGAATTAGGTTTTGTAAAAAGAAAACGAAAGTTTTCAGGAAATGAATTAGCTACCATATGTATCTGGGTCAGTCAACGTACAGCGAGTGATTCTCTCGTTCGACTATGTAGCCAATTACATGCTGCTACAGGTACTCTTATGAGTCCAGAAGGACTCAATAAGCGCTTCACTAAA
>NZ_VCDP01000287.1:0-278 GCF_033949345.1 Xenorhabdus littoralis | reverse complement strand
TTTGCTTTGTAATTTGTTAGGAATGCCAAAATGATAATCTCCTCTTAGTTTTTTTAGAGTTAAAAATACATTTTAAAAGATTAAATTTTAAGTTATATATTTAATTTTAACTCTAAGGGGTTAAAATTTCAATTAAAACAAATAAAATTAAATAATAAAACAATATATTTTATTTTTAAGGTTAATATTAAATGTGAATATATAAAAAATAACCTTAATATTATTTAATTTATGTTTTATTTGTATAAAAGTATCCTTGTAAGTAAAATGGTATGTAC
>NZ_VCDP01000286.1:0-276 GCF_033949345.1 Xenorhabdus littoralis | reverse complement strand
CAATACGTTGGAACACAACCATATTACTCAAAGCAATACAAATATAAATGCATTTACGCAATCGGTAATCAAAAAATAGCTTTAGAAAGAATCGCAATGTGGCTATTAGATAACAACCGTATACCAAAAGAACTACTAGAAATCGGAGTATCCATAAACGATGTGAAATATTGGTATGAAAAAGTTGAAAAAACATTACAGAACTACTCTTTAACTAACCATAAAAACACCTGAAAGGAGCATTACTATGGCATTTCTAACAAATTACAAAGCAAA
>NZ_VCDP01000285.1:0-426 GCF_033949345.1 Xenorhabdus littoralis | reverse complement strand
CTCATATCACGCAATCGTTCACTTATAGCACTCAAACCTTCACCAAGCCCCATAATTTGTTCATTCATTTCCTTGATAAGTTCCCCAATACCTGCTAACTGCTCATCCTTACGATCATAATCGTCAATTTTCATAGTCAATTCTAAAATCCTACATGTCTCTTCAATCGTTAAATTATTTTTCTTAGCCAATTCCTTTACAGTACCTATGAACTTAACTCCATAACCATGAAAATAATCCATCCTTGGTTGTTGATTAAATAATGTTCCCACACTATCTCTCCAATCCCTGGTCCCGATTTTTCTGTTGGCTTCTTCGCACTTGTTTTAATCTCTTTTGTTGTTCTTCATGCTCTTGTTTGTGATTCAAGAACTTTTGAGCGCCTCTCACTTCATCATCACTAGTAAAATATCGTTTTAAAAATTT
>NZ_VCDP01000284.1:0-322 GCF_033949345.1 Xenorhabdus littoralis | reverse complement strand
TAGCGAAAGGCGGGTGAGAATCCCGTCCACCGAATGCCTAAGGTTTCCTGAGGAAGGCTCGTCCGCTCAGGGTTAGTCAGGACCTAAGCCGAGGCCGACAGGCGTAGGCGATGGACAACAGGTTGATATTCCTGTACCACCTCTTTATCGTTTGAGCAATGGAGGGACGCAGAAGGATAGAAGAAGCGTGCGATTGGTTGTGCACGTCCAAGCAGTTAGGCTGATAAGTAGGCAAATCCGCTTATCGTGAAGGCTGAGCTGTGATGGGGAAGCTCCTTATGGAGCGAAGTCTTTGATTCCCCGCTGCCAAGAAAAGCTTCTA
>NZ_VCDP01000283.1:0-285 GCF_033949345.1 Xenorhabdus littoralis | reverse complement strand
CGAAAGTATAAAAGTATTAGCTAGGTCGTCGGAAGCCCTTAGAGAAGATGTTAGACGCCTTAAAAACGAATCAGGTGTAATTACACGTGAAAAAGATGGGCTGTATAGAGAGAAATGTATTTTAGAGGGGCAAATAACAGAATTGAAAAGAGAGAATCGAGGATTGAAGGAAGAGAATGATTTCTTTAAGAAAACGTTGGAACGAGTGAAAGAGTTGTATAAAGAAAAGCTTCCTGAATTGGCTGGGGTGATTGGTTACGTTAAGGGGAGTATATTGGACAGGAT
>NZ_VCDP01000282.1:0-614 GCF_033949345.1 Xenorhabdus littoralis | reverse complement strand
GATGGTTCTGTTTAACGATTCCAAGAACTTAGGATTGAGATCCTCTGGCATAGAAATTTTTTTGGATTTTTTTATAACGATTTGTTCGTTTTCTTCGTTAATTTCTAAACTTACAACGTCACCTTGTTTGATATTTAGAGTAGTGTAAAATTCTTGCGGTAATGTTAAACCTAAAGAATTGCCGATTTTAGTAACTTTACGTTCGATTTTTTGTGTTTCCATGTGGCGAGTGTTTGCTGTCATTTGGACTTCCTCCTTGGAATTTGCCACACTATTTTTTGTCGTAGTCTAATTGCCACTTTGTGTTTGTATTGAGTTTTTCGAATTATATAGTGTGATTTTATGTTTGTTTTGTTTGTTTGCTTTTGGTTTTTTCGGTCTTCTTAGTTTTTTCTTTTGTTTGTTGTGTTTAGTCTCTCTGTATTATTATGACGTTTAGTTAGAATGTTATAACAGTTATAACGTATTAACCGTCAATACAATTATACTCATTTTTAGAAATATGTCAACGAATTTATATTTCATTGCAAAAGATAGGGAAGATTGTAGAGCCTTGTATAACGTCCTCGCTACTTGTCGCTGACAAAAGAGGGGGAAGACAAGGTGAATTCGTT
>NZ_VCDP01000281.1:0-257 GCF_033949345.1 Xenorhabdus littoralis | reverse complement strand
CTTTAGCATCTAACGCTCCAACTGCAATTACAGAATTAAATTTAGCTGGATAAGTAATTGAATCTCCCTCTTTATATCCTTCATTCCCTGCTGATGAAACTAACAAAATTCCTTTTTCATATGCTTTATTAATGGCTTCTTCAAAAAATACAGATTCTTTTTTTCCACCTAGACTCATTAGAATAATATTCGCCTTATGTTCAATTGCCCAATCGATTCCTTTTACAACTGTACTATATTTTCCATTCGTATACTTA
>NZ_VCDP01000280.1:0-296 GCF_033949345.1 Xenorhabdus littoralis | reverse complement strand
ATACTATTCATATAAATTTATATGGTGGAGGATGACGGGATCGAACCGCCGACCCCCTGCTTGTAAGGCAGGTGCTCTCCCAGCTGAGCTAATCCTCCATTTTGCTTGGCGACGTCCTACTCTCACAGGGACAAGGTCCCAACTACCATCGGCGCTAGAGAGCTTAACTTCCGTGTTCGGTATGGGAACGGGTGTGACCTCTCTGCCATCATCACCAAACTATGAAGGCATATTCCTTCAAAACTAGATAACATTTGCTTCATATTATATGGTTAAGTCCTCGATCTATTAGTATT
>NZ_VCDP01000279.1:0-207 GCF_033949345.1 Xenorhabdus littoralis | reverse complement strand
GCAATGCATGCTTATGAAGCGCCCGTGGGCAAACTGGAAACCACGCTGGCCCAGATCTGGCAAGACCTGCTGGGGCTGGAGTGTGTCGGGCGTTATGACCATTTCTTCAAACTCGGTGGTCACTCATTACTCGCGGTGCAATGCACGACACGAGTACGCCAGGAGCTGGCACTGGAGCTGCCGCTGGCTCAGCTCTTTGCCCGGCCG
>NZ_VCDP01000278.1:0-316 GCF_033949345.1 Xenorhabdus littoralis | reverse complement strand
TACAGGATAGGCGGGAGCCATTGAAACCGGAGCGCTAGCTTCGGTGGAGGCGCTGGTGGGATACCGCCCTGACTGTATTGAAATTCTAACCTACGGGTCTTATCGACCCGGGAGACAGTGTCAGGTGGGCAGTTTGACTGGGGCGGTCGCCTCCTAAAGTGTAACGGAGGCGCCCAAAGGTTCCCTCAGAATGGTTGGAAATCATTCGTAGAGTGCAAAGGCATAAGGGAGCTTGACTGCGAGACCTACAAGTCGAGCAGGGACGAAAGTCGGGCTTAGTGATCCGGTGGTTCCGCATGGAAGGGCCATCGCTCAA
>NZ_VCDP01000277.1:0-426 GCF_033949345.1 Xenorhabdus littoralis | reverse complement strand
GGGTTTAAAACGCAAATCAGAGCAGTTAAAACAAACGAGACAACCAAAGACAAAAAGAGATAGAGGGATGGAGCGTTAAAAAAGGCGATACCGATTGTAACAGGCATCGCCTTTTTGCTCTATTTTTTCATAGATAGAATAAAATTTACGCCTTGTTGGTTGTTTTTGCCCATCCCCCGAAAAATAACATTCGGTAAAAAATGTATTTCTATGACCTATTTTTACATGTATCTCGGCTGAATCTCTTATATGTATAGAAAAAGCTTAATATAAAAAAATAGAATATGTGTCATATGATACCGAACTGAACCTGTAAGAAATCAGGAAGAAGAGATATCTGTGAAAGAAAAAAGAGGCCTCATACACTCTAAAACGGTTGAAATCAGTTTAGAAGATTTTCAAAGGATTTAAAATCCTTGCAAAAAC
>NZ_VCDP01000276.1:0-248 GCF_033949345.1 Xenorhabdus littoralis | reverse complement strand
AAGCATTTATAGAGTTTGTAACCTTTTATAAAAAATATAGCACTTATATAAATAATATTTTTTATAAGATGATTTTTATTTATATAGGTGTGTTTTTTAAAAAATAGGGTTACATGGGTTACACCCTTGGTATTACTGGGTTTATAGGGGTTACAATTGGGTTACAAAGGGTTACAAATCTTCTTTTATATGAATTGTTTAATTGTATCAATATCAATAACAATCATTTTCTTTACTCCTCCAAAAAA
>NZ_VCDP01000275.1:0-363 GCF_033949345.1 Xenorhabdus littoralis | reverse complement strand
GATGTCTAAATTTGATTTACTTTTTCCTTGTCTTTGATTATGTTTTTGAATCCCTTGCACATCAGAAATTTGAAATTTCTGCATGTGAATGATTGCGAATTTGTTCATGTTTTTCCCTCACAATTGTCTTCCGTAAGAGGACTACTTTTGAGGTTATCATAACATATCGAGAGAGCGAATCCAAAGTTTTGGTATAGCCCACTATACCAAATTACATTTGGTGTGGGCTCTGCGAGACCTTGTTGGCTTCGCCAAATCACGCCATAGCGTGACAAATGCTAGGGGCTTTGCCCCACACCCCACAAGGGGAACTTTTCCCCTTGACCCCATCCATCGAACTCCCCAACCCCTCAATCCTTGAGG
>NZ_VCDP01000274.1:0-392 GCF_033949345.1 Xenorhabdus littoralis | reverse complement strand
TGAATGAGACCGTTCGTATCTACAGCGATATGACGTTTGATTCCTGACACTTTCTTTCCAGCATCATAACCCTTTTCACCAGCTATCCATGTGTTTTTCACGCTTTGTGCATCTACGATGCAGAAACTTGTCTGATTCTTACGTCCATCTTGCTCACGATAGGTTTCAACCAATTTTTTTATGCACTTTTTCGAGAAGACTTATGCCATTCTCGTCTACTTTCCGCCAAATCTGATAGTAGAAATAGACTGTTTGCCAGTTTGGAAAATCACTTGGTAAGTTACGCCATTGACATCCTGTGGTAAGCATGTATAGCACACCGCAGAATACCTCGTACAAATCAACTGTGCGTGGACGCGTCGTTTTTCGTGCACTTTCTAAATCTTCACGAA
>NZ_VCDP01000273.1:0-214 GCF_033949345.1 Xenorhabdus littoralis | reverse complement strand
GTCAGTGGCGCATGTTGGTTGAGCTGAAAGTGGTTCAGTGCCCCCATCTGGCTATAGCCAAAGTGCAGGGTATTGCCCTCCACAGTTTCACTGATTGGACGCCCGGTCAGGTTATCCCATTCATGAATGATTTCCCGTCCGTTGATACGCTCGCAGGTGGGCAGGCCAGTGGTTTTGTCATACTCATACTCGACGATAGCATCGGCATTAGTGG
>NZ_VCDP01000272.1:0-341 GCF_033949345.1 Xenorhabdus littoralis | reverse complement strand
CAGAAGGTTTTCACTTCAATACCTCTCTATTCAACTTCCATTTCAACCTCATTCAATTCTTAATTCTCCTAATTAAAACCAACAACAAAAAAACATTTTTAATCCCACAAAACAGATCTTGCTAAATAATACATATCATCATCCCACTCCCTTTTCGTTGCCAAATCATTCAGTAAACCTTCAACAATTGCATAAAGACGACCCATATCTTCCGCGCAACCCAACAACGAATTGTATTCAATTACTCCATCCCATAAACTCTCTCCCTCCTTTTGCAACCAAGACCAAAGAACATCATTAAATCTCAAAATAGGCTCACTACGTCTTTTATAATCTTCTTT
>NZ_VCDP01000271.1:0-505 GCF_033949345.1 Xenorhabdus littoralis | reverse complement strand
TCTTCACCATCTTTGACCTTACTTTTTGAAATCCGATAAATTTTCATTTCTTCGTTATAACATTCCCAACAGGTATGTTTAACAATATCACCTTTTTTATACAAAACTATTCAACCTCCATTTCATCAATCAAATGACCGTTATATTCTTGTTTCTCACTTTCCGTTAACTCTTGATATTCTTGTTCAAATTTCATTAAATCCTTATTCCACATTGCGATTAATCTATAATAATACTCATTCTTATCTGTACTCTTATACTTGTCCAATTCGCCATCTTCGTATTTTTTCGCATAATCTTTTAATAATCCACCGTAAACAATTAATTGACGACCTTTTAAAGCTAAATAAAACACGTCGAACACATCTTGACTCACTGACATTTCATAATCTTTTGCTGAATACTTCGCAACCTCTGCAACCGCATTTCCTTCTCGTATTAACTCTACTTTTTGAATATGTACTTGCGTAATCTCTGGCATATCTGTTACTTCTCGCCACATTTC
>NZ_VCDP01000270.1:0-308 GCF_033949345.1 Xenorhabdus littoralis | reverse complement strand
GAGTCCAGCTGGAGGAGCCAGATATTATGAAGAGCCTGATTAGTATTACTAATCAGGCTTTTTGCTATCTGCCCTTCTACTTTCCATCTTTTTGCTACTCTTTCACTTTGTTTAAAGAGCTTCCTTCGCATCCTCATTTTCTGATTTTACGTCCTTAATTTATCCTCAAACAGACCATTTAGAGTCTAAAAAAAGCACACTCAGTACACATTACCAGCAAACAAACAATTATTACTATTTTCTGCTTTGACAAACGGAAAAAGTACCGTTAATATGCACCCCGTCTTGAAGGAGTTCCTCCATAGTTC
>NZ_VCDP01000269.1:0-712 GCF_033949345.1 Xenorhabdus littoralis | reverse complement strand
GGTGAAGTCGTAACAAGGTAGCCGTATCGGAAGGTGCGGCTGGATCACCTCCTTTCTATGGAGAATTGATGAACGCTGTTCATCAATATAAGTTTCCGTGTTTCGTTTTGTTCAGTTTTGAGAGAACTATCTCTCATATATAAATGTATGTTCTTTGAAAACTAGATAACAGTGTAGCTCATATTTTTTTAATTTTAGTTTGGTTAAGTTAGAAAGGGCGCACGGTGGATGCCTTGACACTAGGAGTCGATGAAGGACGGGACTAACGCCGATATGCTTCGGGGAGCTGTAAGTAAGCTTTGATCCGAAGATTTCCGAATGGGGAAACCCACCATACGTAATGGTATGGTATCCTTATCTGAATACATAGGGTAAGGAAGACAGACCCAGGGAACTGAAACATCTAAGTACCTGGAGGAAGAGAAAGCAAATGCGATTTCCTGAGTAGCGGCGAGCGAAACGGAATCTAGCCCAAACCAAGAGGCTTGCCTCTTGGGGTTGTAGGACATTCTATACGGAGTTACAAAGGAACGAGGTAGACGAAGCGACCTGGAAAGGTCCGTCGTAGAGGGTAACAACCCCGTAGTCGAAACTTCGTTCTCTCTTGAATGTATCCTGAGTACGGCGGAACACGTGAAATTCCGTCGGAATCTGGGAGGACCATCTCCCAAGGCTAAATACTCCCTAGTGATCGATAGTGAACCAGTACCGT
>NZ_VCDP01000268.1:0-555 GCF_033949345.1 Xenorhabdus littoralis | reverse complement strand
GGTGGTGTGAGAGGGGCGAGAATAATTACTTTATTTTCCCTCTACTCGATTAATTTGAAGGTAATTTTGATGAGTTTTCTTTTATAACTTTTAAGATTTCTTCAAAAGATAATCTCTGTTCTACTACGTTAACAGTGAAATCTGAAGCTTCTTGTTCGGACATTTTTAATTCATACTCATTGTATAACAGAAACATTTCTAGGCAAGCTAATGCCGTTCTTTTGTTTGCATTATAGAATGCGTGGTTTTTAGCCAATGATTCAAATAATGCAGTGGCTTTGTGGAAGATAGTCGGATATGCATCCTCTTGTGCTACTGTTTGTTGTGGACGGTATATTGCTGATTGTAATAACCCTGTATCTTTAACACCTCTTTGTTCATTAGGTGAATACATGTCGATAAGTGTTTCATTGATAAAAATAGCTTGAGTTTCTGTTATATAAATTGTCATTTCGGTTTTCCTACTTTCCTCCACGCCTGAAGGATAATTATCTGTTTACCAAATCTTTAAATGCACCGTCAAATTTATTGATGGTTCTGTTTAACGATTCCAAG
>NZ_VCDP01000267.1:0-302 GCF_033949345.1 Xenorhabdus littoralis | reverse complement strand
GAACTATGGAGGAACTCCTTAATACGGGGTGCATATTAACGGTACTTTTTCCGTTTGTCAAAGCAGAAAATAGCAATAACTGCTTGTTTGCTGACAATATATACTCATTGTGGGGTTTTTGATCTCATTTGTCTTTTGGAGGGAATAATTGCATCAATGAGGTCATTATAATTTCAGGAAAATCAGGTAAATTTTTCACTCTTCGATACAAGTTAGATAACAAGGAAGAGCGGAAAACAAAAAGCAGAAAGCCCGACTAGCAGAACTAATCGGGCTTTCTTTAATTTGGCTCCTCCAGCTGG
>NZ_VCDP01000266.1:0-495 GCF_033949345.1 Xenorhabdus littoralis | reverse complement strand
GGACTAGCCGAAATCATAAACGAACAACAAACAACAGCATCTTTCCGAATCGCACGATTAGATACAACACCATTATCAATTCGATTTTGAATTAATTTCTTATAATCCACTTTTTCTTTGTCATGAATCAGATCATAATTCTGTTCCGTTCGTTCTTGAATAATATCTGAATTTGAATGACTTTCTTTTTCACGTTGATTATGTATTTGTAATCCTTTCACATCTGTCATCTTGAATTTTTGCATATGACAAACCATGAATTTTGACATGGGCATTGCTCCTTTTTCGGTGGTAGTTCCATGTAAACTGTAGCACACTACAGTTTACTGCGTAAACACGTGTGCCCTACGGGACATTTCGGCGACCGCCGAGCCATGACAAGCATGGCAAAAGAAATCATGGGCTTTGCCCAAACCCACAAGGGAAACTCTTCCCCTTGACCCCTTTCAATCGAACTCCCCAACCCCTCAATCCTTGAGGGACTCCCTCGCCGGT
>NZ_VCDP01000265.1:0-357 GCF_033949345.1 Xenorhabdus littoralis | reverse complement strand
CACCTAGCAAGATTATAATTTCATTTACCATATTCAATCCATATTCATGCAATAACAAATAGAAACCGAAAAGACAGCTATAAAAGTTTGCCGAAACTTTAAATACACATATAGCTCTATAAAACACTATATTTTAATATAACTCATTATCGATTAGCAAAAAACAGGTCAAAACTTTGAATTTTGTTAATTATGTTCCGCTCCGCTACACGTCTAAAGGGATTCTTAGATGTCAGCCTTCCAATACCCTTTAGACCTTAAACGGAGTGAAAGTATTTTGTAACCCCTTGTAACCCAGTTTTGACACTCCCACGGCTAAAGCCGCAAGTCCTACACCTTACGGTGTAACGGATGGGA
>NZ_VCDP01000264.1:0-501 GCF_033949345.1 Xenorhabdus littoralis | reverse complement strand
GCTGGAGGAGCCAAATTCAAAACATTACGATAAACTAATTATGCGTGATGTTAAGATTAGGCTAAGTTAGTTAGCTTAAATCGCTTATGGCGGCCTCCCAATCGGGAGGCCGTTTTTTTTCACCTTTTATTTTTTGAGTTAAATCGCTTCCGACATGGGTCACCACCATGTTCATTCCCAAAATTCGTTGAAACGCTCCCCTACCCCATCGAGAGGCAACTCTTAAAAACCTGTAATTCACTTACTTTTTAAGCATGAAAGCAAAAATCATATAAAAAATGACTTTTACTTACGATAAACAACATACATTTATTACTTATAAAATAAGTAACAGTTTGCTGAATAAGCTATTTTTCTATCAAAACACAACAAAAAAACACCGTGTCGTACACAAACAAATCAATTAAACTTATTTTTCATTTTTTTACTTTACAACCCCGAACTACTCCTTGTATTATGCGCCTCGTTCTCAGGAACAAACCAATTCCTCCATAGTTCAGT
>NZ_VCDP01000263.1:0-325 GCF_033949345.1 Xenorhabdus littoralis | reverse complement strand
ATCTGCCGCATGAACATTTACAGATCATCAGTGAAGAGGCGCCCAGCTATGCGTATGCTGAAGTGGGGGTGTTGGGGGGGCTGATACTGGAGAATGAGCGCTGGGATAGCGTTGTCCAGCTATTAGCTGCCGACGATTTTTATTTCCCGGCACACCGGATAATATTTCAGGCCATCGCTGAACTGAGCGAAAAAAACTGCCCGTTCGACCTGATTACCCTGACCGATATGCTGACCCAGCGCGGGCAAATTGATCGGGCATGCGGTTTTGCTTATGTAGCGGAAGTGTGTCAAAACACCCCCAGTGCCGCCAATATTGAGGAGTA
>NZ_VCDP01000262.1:0-234 GCF_033949345.1 Xenorhabdus littoralis | reverse complement strand
TGGCGGCTGTTAAGCCGTGATAGCGGGCAATCGTGGGAGCTGATGCACCACGAACGCTACAACAATGAAATTCGTAAATCGTAAAGGTGACTGAAGTCGTGTCATTCTGCGCCTTGTGCAACGCCACAGGGTGCAGCCCTGACATTATTTTCACAAATTAACACCGGAGAGAAGGGATCATGATAACCCTGTCAGCAGACAGCTTAATTGCCCACACCATTGCCAAAATGAAAA
>NZ_VCDP01000261.1:0-287 GCF_033949345.1 Xenorhabdus littoralis | reverse complement strand
TTTCTGAATGTATACTTTCTTTATGGAAATGTCTATTTTTCTAAAAACCTCTTAAAGTTCTATAAAATCAATAATTTGAAAGTAAACTAATATTCAAAAGTTTACTTTGGAACTTACAATTGAAATTCAACATACAATGCTATGAGCATTTACAACATAGTCTTGGTCGACAATAAAAAAAGTACGAAGTCTTTTAAAAGACTTCGTACTAACAACAGACTAAAGTACAGTTCATCGGAAACTGAAAGGGTATTTCATCTATTTATTATAAATCATTAATTCCTATT
>NZ_VCDP01000260.1:0-358 GCF_033949345.1 Xenorhabdus littoralis | reverse complement strand
ACCTCTCTGCCATCATCCCCACACTATGAAGGTATATTCCTTCAAAACTAGATAACATTTGCTTCATATTATATGGTTAAGTCCTCGATCTATTAGTATTCGTCAGCTCCACATGTCACCATGCTTCCACCTCGAACCTATCAACCTGATCATCTTTCAGGGATCTTACTAGCTTACGCTATGGGAAATCTCATCTTGAGGGGGGCTTCATGCTTAGATGCTTTCAGCACTTATCCCTTCCGCACATAGCTACCCAGCTATGCCCTTGGCAGAACAACTGGTACACCAGCGGTGCGTCCATCCCGGTCCTCTCGTACTAAGGACAGCTCCTCTCAACTTTCCTGCGCCCGCGACGGAT
>NZ_VCDP01000259.1:0-299 GCF_033949345.1 Xenorhabdus littoralis | reverse complement strand
AACCCTTCCTGAAGGGAAAACTCGCCCAAAGCAAAGGTGGATTCAGGCAGGCCGGCTATCTGAAAAATAAAGCGTAATCCGCTTTTGGCCGCAGTCAGCCCGTTCATTATATTCATGTTTTTTTGCTCCTTGTTGTGATTGCCTGATGAATTACATCTCCATCCGTGCCCCATAGACTTCTTTGAATTGCCACAGAACTTTTTGGTTCGGGGTAAATACATCCAGTTTGACGAAGGTGGACTGACTGACAAAACACGCCATGGTGCCATTAATTAACCAGCAGAAACGGTACATCTCCC
>NZ_VCDP01000258.1:0-419 GCF_033949345.1 Xenorhabdus littoralis | reverse complement strand
TGAGGGACTCCCTCGCCGGTTGGCATCCCCAAAACGGCTAACGTTTTGGAGTTCCAAGAGGGTTCTGGGCACAGTGGGTTCGTCCACTCCTTAATGCTCACTTCGTTCCGCTTACCGTTGGACAAACATCATACAACTACCTCTAACTTTTTACAGTTGACATCCATGTATTAAAAAGTCTCTTTTTATATTCACCACGACTACATAACATGTCCCGCTGCCATGCAATATATCCTCGCCAATCTTCCCTATTTTTTTCAGCTACTAACCAACTTTTCTTAAAAACTATTAACCCCAACAATGACAAAGCCATTCCCGCGTCCTCGTAAAATGTCCTCGCCAACCTTCAACATTTTTCAACTCGCCACCGATCTATGGGAATTTTCTTGTAGTGAAATGACTACTTCCTCTACAAACAT
>NZ_VCDP01000257.1:0-458 GCF_033949345.1 Xenorhabdus littoralis | reverse complement strand
TATTGGCACACTCGATATTATCAAGTTAAGGGCAAGTTAGCTTTTAGCCCCGGTAAAAGTCATAAATTCTGAGGGCAAACATGATATTGCCCAACGACTACGGCAGCGCATCACGGCCATCATGCGCTATGCCGTCCAGAATGATATTCTGGAGTTCAACCCGGCCAATGATATGACGGGGACACTCACCGTCGTAAAATCCCGTAATTACCCCGCCCTGCCCCATGAAAGTTTGCCCGATTTTCTGACCCTGTTATCTTCTTATCCCGGACGCTTACTGACCCGGATCGCCGTTGAGCTGACACTATAAAAGAACCAAAATAATATGACATAACATCTAAATTCAAATGACAAGGCAGTATTGCTTATGAGACATGTAGACTGCGTCAAGTTATACTGATTTGGCTATAGAGGCGTTGCTCTATCTCAGACGGTTTCTATTAACTAACCCGATATAT
>NZ_VCDP01000256.1:0-365 GCF_033949345.1 Xenorhabdus littoralis | reverse complement strand
AGAATGCAACACACAAAAAGAAGCATGTTACAACATCACAGGAAACCCTCTAGATCTACGAAAATGTAATTTACTTAAAACAAACATGGGTAAAGTTAAAACAAAAGAATTTCAAGAAGAAATGAACAAACTTATCAAAACTGTACCCCCATTACCGCAAATACAATTAAAAAATATCAATGAAAAAGAAAAAGATGTTGCCATTTCCCCAAAAAATGATAACATCAGATTACTAACTGACGAACAAAACAACACTTACATACTTTTAGAAAACGGTATAATAACAGCCGAAATCGAAAAAAAGTATGCAAAATTTCTCGTCAAACAACTTAGTCATTCTATTACGACTTAAAAATCTATAAGTA
>NZ_VCDP01000255.1:0-383 GCF_033949345.1 Xenorhabdus littoralis | reverse complement strand
CAGCACAAACCGCTGCCCCATAAAAGTCCGCTTACCATTGACTCTTACCGATTTATAATTTCATATTCACAAAAATACCTTTGTAAACATAAATATAATATACCTGTTGTTGCTTTTGAACCTGTTGAAGAATGCTCTTTTAAAAACGAGCATTCTTTTATTTATATCCTCTATGTAATAAAATATGTGGTAATATTTTATTACATAACGATATTACAAATTTAACAGTTTGGAAAGAAGAAATTTCAAGAAAAGTTACAATAACTATTTCTATATTTAATAATACTGTAAGTACTTCAATGATTAAAGTTAATATTATTCGAAATATTGGAAATTCCATCGAAACATTTATACCTCCTGGAAATACACTTTCAGTAACTACT
>NZ_VCDP01000254.1:0-688 GCF_033949345.1 Xenorhabdus littoralis | reverse complement strand
TCAATCTTGATTGCTTCCATCATCGTTGCGATTTTCACCGCGTCCTTTCCTGCTTTTCTCCAAGCACAAATTGGACAAAAACGATTTTTGCAATCATTCCCCTTTACTCGTTTCTTTTTCTTTTTATCTTTCGTAGCCACAAACTCATTAAAAGTACTACATGATTTAAACAATTCTCTCCCGCTCTCACTCATTTTCTTCTCTATAAATTCGTAAATTCTTATATTCTGTTTCTTTTTAGGTTGTAATTTACCAGTGATTTCATCTTGATTTTTCTTTGTCATGTTTGATATATTAGTCCTATCTGAATTGCTTAAAAAAGGGTATACGAATCCCTTTTTCGGACTTGCTCCTTTCTTGGTAGTTATTGTTTTTAATTCGACACTAAAAATGATAAATCTATCCACCTAGGAATGCAAGTCTTTTTTTTTACAAACCCTTGATACATAAGGGCTAAAAGAATACATAGGCATCAATTTCGTTGCCGAAATAGTTACCTATGTATTAAA
This sequence comes from Xenorhabdus littoralis, assembly GCF_033949345.1. NCBI lineage: Bacteria > Pseudomonadati > Pseudomonadota > Gammaproteobacteria > Enterobacterales > Morganellaceae > Xenorhabdus > Xenorhabdus littoralis. The sequence continues at coordinate 179 of NZ_VCDP01000254.1, read as the reverse complement.
GAAAGAAAAAACTCGATTTTTCGAACACGAAAAATCATAAAAAAATGCCCCTAAATCCACTCCGTGGACAGGGGCATTTTTTTTCGTTCAAAACCATTTTTTTTAACGGATAAAACATCTGAGAAACATACTCATCTTAAGCAAGTTATAAAAAACAAATTCCGCTAACGCTATAAATC
>NZ_VCDP01000253.1:0-324 GCF_033949345.1 Xenorhabdus littoralis | reverse complement strand
ATCTGCCGCATGAACATTTAAAGATCATCAGTGAAGAGGCGCCCAGCTATGCGTATGCCGAAGTGGGGGTGTTGGGGGGCTGATACTGGAGAATGAGCGCTGGGATAGCGTTGTCCAGCTATTGGCTGCCGACGATTTTTATTTCCCGGCACACCGGATAATATTTCAGGCCATCGCTGAACTGAGCGAAAAAAACTGTCCGTTCGACCTGATTACCCTGACCGATATGCTGACCCAGCGCGGGCAAATTGATCGGGCATGCGGTTTTGCTTATGTAGCGGAAGTATGCCAAAACACGCCGAGCGCCGCCAATATTGAGGAGTA
>NZ_VCDP01000252.1:0-369 GCF_033949345.1 Xenorhabdus littoralis | reverse complement strand
GATAGCATCGGCATTAGTGGCTTTCACTAATTGATGTCGTTTGTTGTATTCGTACGTGGTGGTGTCTTTTAGCACCAGTTGGTTTTCTTCTGGCTGCCAGCTTTCCTGTCGGACCAGTAGACCCGCAGCAGAATAGTGCCAGCGAAGTTGCTGGCCGTCAGGATATTGGGTCAGTATCCGCCGTCCCAGTTTATCGTACTGATAGGTCAGCGTTCGCCCGGTAAAATCGGTTTCCCGAATGATTTGCCCCGCAGCATCCCGCTCATAGCGGTAGGTTTCGCCAGTGGAAACGGTGACCGAATTCAGTCGAGTCAGACGGTCGTAGCTAAAGTGCAGGGTGGTGCCATCTGGGCGGGTCATTTGGGTCAG
>NZ_VCDP01000251.1:0-612 GCF_033949345.1 Xenorhabdus littoralis | reverse complement strand
CATGACGAACTGAAAACGAAAAAACTTTGCTCGCATATTTAATTCATAGATATTTCATATCGTTAAAAAGTTGCACCGTTTCAAACGAGTTGTGTGATAAAAAGATGTTTAGATTATGTTTGAAATTGTTGTTTCTGTGAATTTTTTATTTCGCGATTTCTGTATATTTTTAATCCTTTTTACTCTTAAAATCTTTTTGCTTTTGTGCGCAAATGAAAAAATCAAAAAGCCACGCGTAACCTTTATTAAATATATAAATATATTATTAAAATACCTAACCCTTTTATGATGAAAAAATATAAATAGTTAAAGAAAAAAGACTGATAAAAAATATCAGTCTTTTTTCTTTAGTTTTATTTATAAAGAGTATCTCTTTATGGTGTTTTCTACTTTTTCTCTCCAGTTCTCTATATCGTTAATTGATATTCCGATCTTTATTAATTCGTTTGGAATGAAACTGTTATCTAAAATCCATAAAGTGAGCCTTTCTAATGTGATTCTTTCGTTTCCAATCGAATAAATACGTTCACTTTGTTTGCAGGTATATGGTTTTTTACCAACATATTTTTCTACATAAAAGTATCTTTTTCCGTTTGCTTTGTAATTTGTTAG
>NZ_VCDP01000250.1:0-316 GCF_033949345.1 Xenorhabdus littoralis | reverse complement strand
ACTATGGGTTTTTCAGCCGGTTGGCAGCGGAAGAGGGGATTAGTTTCTGGTTTGAGGATGAAACGCTGTTTTTCAGTGACAGCCATCTGGGGATGACCGCCGGATTGCCGCTGCTTTACCAGCCCCAGCCGGAAACCGCGCACGGGACAGAGACCATTTATCAGGTGCGGCTGGGCGTCGGAATGAGTCCACAACGCAGTTTCCATAAAGATTTCAACCCGGAAAGTCCGCGCTATCACCTCTCCCATATGGAGAGCAGCGAAGGCTTCCGTGACTTCGGCAGCCAAACGCCCTATACCGTATTTGAAAGTTACGG
>NZ_VCDP01000249.1:0-271 GCF_033949345.1 Xenorhabdus littoralis | reverse complement strand
ACCTCCATGACGAACTGAAAACGAAAAAAACTTTGCTCGCATATTTAATCCATAGATATTTCATATCTTTAAAAAGTTCCACCATTTTAAATGAGTTGTGTGATGAAAAAAAGATATTTAGATTATGTTTGAATTTGTTGTTTTCGTAATTTTTTTATTTCGTGATTCCTGTATATCCTTAATCCTTTTTACTCTTGGATTCTGTTTGTTCTTGTAAGTAAATGGAAAGTTAAGATTCGACGCAGATTTTTTTTATAGATATATTTATATC
>NZ_VCDP01000248.1:0-322 GCF_033949345.1 Xenorhabdus littoralis | reverse complement strand
CAGAACAATTTTACAGAATCGCCCAGCAGCAAGGGATAACAGTTATTTTCGGCATTCAGCAGGATAGGCGGGCTGATCCGGTTTTCCAGATGAATGGCCGGCACACAGCCCAGCATAAAAGCATCGCCGATATCATCCAGCGGCAGTTCACCTTCAAAACGAAAAATCAGCTCAAAGGTGCCATCCGCATTGAGCGGGACTTCCGTGCGATCACGGCTGATATCCAGCGTGACAAAATTATACAGGTGCGGTAGTGCATAATATTCAACCAGCGTTTGCAGGCCGGTATAGGTGCCCTTTTTCATCGGCAGGATGGGCTTAT
>NZ_VCDP01000247.1:0-290 GCF_033949345.1 Xenorhabdus littoralis | reverse complement strand
CAGGGACAGCTAATTGCGAAGCTGACCAGCCAAGAAGCCATAAGAGATTTACTGGTTTCACTCTCTATTGAAGGTAAAGACTTTGTTGATGCTCAACATCCTGTTTCCTTTATTGCGGATCCCTCAAAGTACCACATTCAGAATAATGTGATACTTGTTAACCCTTCAGGTCCCTTAATGGCTCATGATCCGACACCATTTACCTATACCGCAGTAGTATTGGCTGGTGATGGCCGTGTATTAGAAAATACAGAAATTAAAGATGTGAAGTGGAAGATCACACAAAACGG
>NZ_VCDP01000246.1:0-335 GCF_033949345.1 Xenorhabdus littoralis | reverse complement strand
TTGATCTCGGCAAACATTCTTTCCACGTTCACTGTCAGGACAAATCAGGAAAGGCTCTGCTGCGTAAAAAATTTACCCGCGTCAGACTGATGGAATTTTTAGCGGGATCGTCATCAGCGACTATTGTAATGGACGCCTGCGCCGGTGCTCACTTTATGGCTCGCCGGATCGCTGCTTTTGGTCACGAAGCGAAGCTGATTTCTCCACAATTTGTCCGTCCTTTTGTAAAGAGCCACAAGAACGATTTTGTGGATGCTGAAGCCATATGCGAAGCTGCATCCCGTCCCGCCATGCGATTTGTGCAACCACGAACAAAGGCGGAACAGGCGATGAGA
>NZ_VCDP01000245.1:0-298 GCF_033949345.1 Xenorhabdus littoralis | reverse complement strand
AGTACCAAACTGTCAACTAACCTTAAATGGCTCTATTTAAACCTGGTTTATTTTTTTCTCCCCATGCGAAAATCACTCTAGTTTGTTGATAATTAAACAATAAAATTTATTTATATTTCCTCTCACCCAACCACATTCCATAAATTATTTCTTGTTGATTTTTCTATTTATTTTTCCACTACCTTTCTATTTTCCATTTCGAAAGAGTAATCTACTGAATTGATCCATCTATAATGGTCATTTTGTCCACCAGTTTATCTTTTACAGCCAAATCCTCCTTAGTTGACAGTTTGGTACT
>NZ_VCDP01000244.1:0-247 GCF_033949345.1 Xenorhabdus littoralis | reverse complement strand
TCTATATTCTGGATACACAGGGTCAGCCCGTGCCGCTGGGTGTGGCCGGTGAAATCCATATTGGTGGGATGGGGGTGGCCCGCGGCTACCTTAACCGCCCGGCACTGACAGCAGAACGCTTTATTCCTGATCTGTTCTCAACCGCCCCGGCTGCCCGGCTGTACAAGACCGGTGACCTCGGTCGCTGGTTGTCGGATGGCAGCATCGAGTATCTGGGCCGCAACGACTTTCAGGTCAAGCTGCGCGG
>NZ_VCDP01000243.1:0-470 GCF_033949345.1 Xenorhabdus littoralis | reverse complement strand
TTTAAGCTATGGTATTTTTCGGCTTTGTCCTGATGCTCACTGTAATAGAACCAAAGCAGGCCAGCGACGACAACAAACGCACTGAGGGTGAAGTATCGGTTGTTGAATTTCATGTCGGTATCTCAACATGGGGCGCATCCAAGAACTTAGCCGGCTTATCGTTGGGATTGCCTGTCCAAGTGATACCAAATCGCAGTTTTATCCCCAGTTCTTCACCAGCCTTATGCATGGCTTTCAAGACGGGCAGCCAGCATGTGTAATTATTCCAGTCAGCACCGACCGGAAGTAAGTCAACGGCATGACCGGTTAAATGGCGGGAATTCATGGTTCGGCTTTTCTTCTCAGCAACTAACTGCTTTTGGCGTTCAAGAGTTCTTAGCCCCTCAATCACCGTAAAATCAACCGGAGATAATGCCAGTGCGCGGCGAACAACAGCCACCAAATCAGGATGGACACCCTTAAGGTTATTT
>NZ_VCDP01000242.1:0-369 GCF_033949345.1 Xenorhabdus littoralis | reverse complement strand
ATAATAGATAATAGATAATATTATAAATTTTATAGTCAACAATAAAATATTTTCCTAACAACTACTTTAGTGTAAAAACAAACTGAATGAATAGCTTACAACAAACGAATACATTTTATTATAGATTAATAATATTGCAAAAAAAATATTCACTTTAGTGATATAAAACGCTTATTAAGTGATAACTATTTTTCATTAGATTTTATTTATCACAACATTTAAAATTGAAATAAAAATATATATTTATAAACAATAATTTATATAAGGTGAAGAAATGACCATCCATAATTATAGTACACTTACCGCATCATTACCCAATAAGATTAGCCTTATCCCCGGGCAAATGATCCCTCTTGAACTTTCTTATAT
>NZ_VCDP01000241.1:0-273 GCF_033949345.1 Xenorhabdus littoralis | reverse complement strand
AAGCAGCCACCATTTAAAGAGTGCGTAATAGCTCACTAGTCGAGTGACTCTGCGCCGAAAATGTACCGGGGCTAAATACACCACCGAAGCTGCGAATTGATACCAATGGTATCAGTGGTAGGGGAGCGTTCTAAGTGCAGTGAAGTCAGACCGGAAGGACTGGTGGAGCGCTTAGAAGTGAGAATGCCGGTATGAGTAGCGAAAGACGGGTGAGAATCCCGTCCACCGAATGCCTAAGGTTTCCTGAGGAAGGCTCGTCCGCTCAGGGTTAGT
>NZ_VCDP01000240.1:0-679 GCF_033949345.1 Xenorhabdus littoralis | reverse complement strand
TGAATTTATTGCCGGCATCCGGCGTCAGTTTTCCGCCATGTTGTGTAAATGCGCTGTTTTCCTGCCATTTGACGGTATCTTTGGTGTTAGTGGTTACAGAAATCGGGGCGTGTACTTCATGGCTATAGCCCACAATAGTACTGGGTAAAGAAAGTTGCAGGCGGTTCTGTTTTTGGTGGTCAAGGACGATGTTGTTATTTCTCTCTACCAAATCATAACGGCTGCCCGCTAATGTCCGCATAGACGCGACGCTTTCTGGCGATAGCTGTACATGGAGGGGAACGCCCAGTTTATAATTTAAGTTCGCCAGAAATTGGGTTTCGCTATAACCCCTTTCTCCTTGTTTATAATCCACGCCCATGGTGAACAGCGGAATGGGGGTATAAGTAACACCTAATTTAGCCAGACTGGGGTTTTTCTGTTTGGTGTCGCGGTTAAATAACGTCACGTTATCACCAAAATACTGCTCATAGGACAGTTTGCCGCCCAAGTTAGGATAAGCCGGCAGGAAAAACTCGCCATTAATGTCATAACCGTTGGCGGGACGTTCATGATAACCCTGAAAGTGCTGGGATTTCTGCCAGTTACTTAAACCATAATAAGCATTGGCGGCCAGTTTAATATAGTCTCCCCAGATTTCCCCCCCCAATCCGACGCGTTGGTTTTTACCGGTGAGGTC
>NZ_VCDP01000239.1:0-536 GCF_033949345.1 Xenorhabdus littoralis | reverse complement strand
AGGGTGAATTTATTGCCGGCCCCCGGCGTCAGTTTTCCGCCATGTTGTGTAAATGCGCTATTTTCCTGCCATTTGACGGTATCGTTGGCGTTAGTGGTTGCAGCAAGATCCTGTGCTTCATGGCTATAGCCCACAAGGGTGTGGGGTAAAGAAAGTTGCAGGCGGGACTGTTTTTGGTGATCAAGGACGATGTTGTTATTTCTCTCCACCAAATCATAACGGCTGCCCGCTAATGTCCGCATAGACGCGACGTTTTCCGGCGATAGCTGTAGGTGGAAAGGTACGCCAAATTTATAATTTAAATTGGCCAGAAGCTGGGCTTCGCTGTAACCCCTTTCCCCTTGTTTATAATCCACCCCCATGGTGAACAGCGGAATGGGGGTGTAAGTGACGCCGACTTTAGCCAGACTCGGGTTTTTCTGTCTGGTGTCACGGTTGAACAGGGTGACGTTATCACCAAAATATTGCTCATAGGACAGTTTCCCGCCCAGATTAGGGTAGGCCGGCAGGAAAAATTCACCATTGATGTCATAACC
>NZ_VCDP01000238.1:0-556 GCF_033949345.1 Xenorhabdus littoralis | reverse complement strand
GATATTCAGGGAAGGTCAGGGTGAATTTATTGCCGGCATCCGGCGTCAGTTTTCCGCCATGTTGTGTAAATGCGCTATTTTCCTGCCATCTGACGGTATCGTTGCTGTTAGTGGTTACAGAAATCGGGGCGTGTACTTCATGGCTATAGCCCACAATAGTCCTGGGTAAAGAAAGTTGCAGGCGGGACTGTTTTTGGTGGTCAAGGACGATGTTGTTATTTCTCTCCACCAAATCATAACGGCTGCCCGCTAACGTCCGCATAGACGCGACGCTTTCTGGCGATAGCTGTACATGGAGGGGAACGCCCAGTTTATAATTTAAATTCGCCAGAAATTGGGCTTCGCTATAGCCCCTTTCTCCTTGTTTATAATCCACGCCCATGGTGAACAGCGGAATGGGGGTGTAAGTGACGCCAACTTTAGCCAGACTCGGGTTTTTCTGTTTGGTGTCGCGGTTAAATAACGTCACGTTATCACCAAAATACTGCTCATAGGACAGTTTCCCGCCCAGATTAGGATAAGCCGGCAGGAAAAACTCACCATTGATGTCATAACC
>NZ_VCDP01000237.1:0-627 GCF_033949345.1 Xenorhabdus littoralis | reverse complement strand
AAGATAACGGATTGCAAGTTCAGAAAGATTTTGATCTGCATATAAAAGACCTAAGTTATAACGTACGATTAAAGCTAATTTGTTTTCACTGTGTTTTTCAAATTTATTAATTGCGGAAAGCAAGTATTCTTCTGCAACAGAAAATTCCCTTAATGTAATACAAGCCATACCAAGTGTGTTTTCACATGCTCCGGTTTTAATCTCGTATCCTAGTTTCCCACTAAAAAAACTTTTGGCTTTGTTAGCATATTGAGTTGCTAATAAGGCTTGATGAGTATGATAATAGAAAGTTGCAACAGCATAATTAAATTCAGCTTTTTCTACTTCATCAGGAATTTCTTCTAGTAATTTTTCTGCTATATCATAATATTTTTGAGTTTCACTATAATTTCCTGTTTTCATTGCATGCATGCCTTTAAAGAAATGATAATAGTAATCTAAAAAATTATTTGTGTGTTCTTTTAATTGTTCGATTTTTTCTAAAGATTGTTCTCTATCTGCATAGTCGTTTGTAAGAATCTTGTATCTCAAATCAATAAGTGAATAATATAAAAGTAAATTTTGGTCTTCTTCTATGTTGTTAATTTCTTTTTCAATCTTTTGTTTTAATTGTTTTGCTTTAATAAT
>NZ_VCDP01000236.1:0-1920 GCF_033949345.1 Xenorhabdus littoralis | reverse complement strand
ACCAACTGAGCTAATCGCCCCGTCGTGATGGAGTCGCATTATAGGGATAGTTCGAAGTGAGTCAACGGTTTTTATTACGAAAACTATCGTTCGTCGTAAAATTAAACAGAATGAAACAATTATAATCACGCAAAGGTATCATTTAGCCAATGTATTTTGGCTTTTCTCAATAACCGACTGTTAACGGCATTGAGGAATTGAAGTCCAGTGATAAAATAGCCCCAACTATTGTTACGTCAATCATCCAAAACGTTCTCTAAAAAGAGAAACGTAATTAAGGCAATTCCTGATGAGTAAAATTAAAACCCGTTTTGCACCAAGTCCTACTGGCTATCTCCATGTGGGTGGTGCGCGTACTGCTCTTTATTCTTGGTTATACAGCCGCCACAATAAAGGTGAATTTGTTCTTCGTATTGAAGACACCGATCTGGAGCGTTCCACTCAAGAAGCTATCGACGCAATTATGGACGGGATGAATTGGTTAAATCTGAATTGGGATGAAGGCCCTTATTATCAGACCAAACGTTTCGACCGTTATAACCAAGTTATTGATGAAATGCTGGAACAAGGTACAGCTTATCGTTGCTATTGTTCTAAAGAGCATTTGGAACAATTGCGTGAAACTCAGATGGCAAATGGCGATAAGCCACGTTACAACGGGCAATGCCGTGATAGCAATTGCCAACACAGTCACGATGAGCCACATGTTGTACGTTTCAGCAATCCACAAGAAGGTTCTGTTATTTTTAATGACAGCATCCGTGGCCCGATTGAATTCAGCAACCAAGAGCTGGATGATTTGATCATTCGCCGTACCGACGGTTCACCAACTTATAATTTCTGTGTAGTGATCGATGATTGGGATATGGAAATTACCCACGTTATTCGTGGTGAAGACCATATCAACAATACGCCACGCCAAATCAATATTCTGAAAGCCCTTGGCGCTCCAGTTCCAGAATATGCCCACGTTTCTATGATCCTCGGTGATGACGGTAAAAAACTGTCTAAACGCCACGGTGCCGTCAGTGTAATGCAGTATCGCGACGACGGTTATCTACCAGAAGCGCTGTTGAACTATTTGGTTCGTTTGGGCTGGTCACATGGCGATCAGGAAATTTTCACCGTTGAAGAAATGACTGAGCTGTTCAGTCTTGATGCCATCAGCAAATCTGCCAGTGCATTCAATACAGAAAAACTGCAATGGTTGAACCATCATTACATTAATACCCTGCCAGCAGAAAAAGTTGCTGTACATTTAGCATGGCATATCGAACAGCAAGCTATTGATACTCGTACTGGCCCAGAACTGACTGATTTGATCAAACTGTTGGGTGAACGTTGTAAGACTCTGAAAGAGATGGCCAGCTCCTGCCGTTACTTCTATGAAGAGTTTGCCGAGTTTGATGCAGATGCCGCGAAGAAACACTTGCGTCCTGTTGCTCGCCAACCACTGGATGTTGCTCGTGCGAAGCTGGCTGCCATCACTGAATGGACACCAGAAAATATCCATCATGCAATTCAGTCTACCGCTGACGAACTCGAAGTTGGTATGGGTAAAGTAGGTATGCCGCTGCGTGTTGCTGTTACTGGTGCAGGCCAGTCGCCAAGTGTTGACGTAACCATTCATGCCATCAATCAAGCTCGTTCTCTGGCTCGTATTGATAAAGCACTGGCTTATATTGCTCAGCGTGAAGCTCAGTAAATCACCATTGTGTGAAATCTGACATAAGATAATAAAGGCACTCAATTTATTGCAGTGCCTTTATTTTTATCACCTGACCCGTCCTAAATTGGTCGTTGATGACTTTTTCATCGCTTACACAGAGAATATTAATGAATGCATTGACAGAATTCTCTGGGTTTCATATGATTCGCCCCGTTCTACAGGATTTTGATTTGGGGCTATAGCTCAGCTGG
>NZ_VCDP01000235.1:0-543 GCF_033949345.1 Xenorhabdus littoralis | reverse complement strand
GCTCAGACGCGGATTGTCCGGCGCAGCCAACTTAAGCTTTCCGGCCTGCGCTAAAATCGCTCTCAGTGCTGACATCTCATTTTGCAGTGTCCGGTGACTGATATGGTTAGTCTTACGCTGAGCAATATAGCGCTCAATATATTTCGCCTTGAGGCTATCCATTTGCCTGAATTTAATGTCGTTGTTTTTCAAATAGTCGAGGAACTGCCGGGCAATGCGCTCACGGTCAGCGACTGTGGCAAAACTCCCGCCGGCTTTTCGGGCGTGAGTGATAAACTCTTTCCTGAACCACTCAACTTTTGAACGTACTGATTTCTGCGCCATCTCCGCATCTCCTGTCACTTTTTTCATTCGTTTTTAAACAAGTCTCTGCGTGTCGGTTCAGGTTCACCGTTCCGTGGTGCGTCAGATAATGTGTAGCAGAGCGAAGATTGTGTTGAGTTTTTGCAGGAGCTCGCGACGTGCTCAGCACAGCGATGACAGGCTCCCCGTTCAGTACCTGATTCAATCAGGATGAACGCCTCATTATCTTGACGTAGGTAA
>NZ_VCDP01000234.1:0-242 GCF_033949345.1 Xenorhabdus littoralis | reverse complement strand
GTATTCAACGGGAGAAAGACCGCCAGTGAAACTAGGGGGACGGACGTCGTTGTAATATCCGCCCAGATATTTCGTGATATCTCTTATCGCCTCATGGATATCCAGATAACCTTCTGGTGGGCTCCATTCGGTTTTCAGACTCCGGAATATCCGTTCCATCGGGGAATTATCATAGCAGCAGCCCCTGCGGCTCATACTTTGGATAATCTTATTTCGCCACAGTAAGCGGCGAAATTTCTTGC
>NZ_VCDP01000233.1:0-317 GCF_033949345.1 Xenorhabdus littoralis | reverse complement strand
TAAGCGGCGAAATTTCTTGCGGCTGTATTGGCTGCCTTGATCTGAGTGAAAAATCAGCCGCCCTTCGATATGGCGCGTTTCCAGCGCATTGTTCAATGCCCGACAGACCAGCTCGGCATCCGGTGACGGCGAAATAGCCATACCCACTACGCGGCGGGAAAATAAATCCATCACCCCCGCGAGATAGCGCCCGCCGTCTTTTGTACGGATATAAGTAATGTCTCCGCACCACCGGGTATTCGGGCATTCCGGGGCAAAATTCGGTTGCAAAAGATTTGGTGATGCCGGGTGCTCTTCCCCGGTCGGGAACCCTTCAT
>NZ_VCDP01000232.1:0-205 GCF_033949345.1 Xenorhabdus littoralis | reverse complement strand
TCAGGACAACATCGTGATCCAGTTCCTTGTCGTTGATTTTGCGGGTGAGCGGGACTTTGCTGTTTGCCCGTATAAGGGCCTCTTCGGCCAGCCCTTTGAGTGGTTGGATCAGGATGTCTGTTTCCAGCTGGCTATAGGCATTGACATCGGCGGCGGTCAGGACAACATCGTGAGTCAGCTCGTTGCCGTTGATCCTGCGGGTTAA
>NZ_VCDP01000231.1:0-1551 GCF_033949345.1 Xenorhabdus littoralis | reverse complement strand
GAGATCCCCACGGGATAATTAGTCCGCCCGCAGCCAGCCAGTGCTGTTACGCCAAATTGCGCCAGGTTAAGCGGGTCGTTGTCCTTATCGTCACTTACATGCCGACAATTGAGCAGAGCACTGAACAACGGCATATTGCCGAGTCCGCTATAGCGCTGCACCAGGGACAAGGGGGTCTGTTCATATTGTAGTAAACTGGCGCATGTGTCAGTGACTGCCTTGATGAGGGCCTCAGCGCTGATCCCTTTGAGTTTCAGCCTGACCGGCAGGGTATTGATAAACATGCCCAACGCGCCTGCACTGCCCGCCATGCCCGACATACGGCCTGACAAGGTGGTGCCGAATACAATATCGTCACGCCCGCTGGTTCGGGCAACGACCAGCGCCCACCCTGCATGGAACAATGCCGCAGGGCTTGTGCCCAGCCTGCGGGCCGTTTCACGGAGAGCGCATGATAAGCCGGCATTAAGTGACTGTTGGGCTTCTGCCGTATGTTCGCCCCCTTCCTGAACGTTGATCAGGCCAAAAGGGGCCGTCACTTCATCGAGATCCGCCAGATAGTCCGGGAAGAAGGTTTCTGCGGTCTGAATATGGCTTTCCTGACGGGCATAAGCGACAAAGTTGCGATAGGGTACCGATGGCGGTAAAGCGGCACTTTTACCCAGTAAGAATGCCATCGTTTCTGCGAGAACCTGCCGTAATGAGAGATTATCATTGATAATATGATGGAACTGGATCAAGACGTACCGTCTGGCTGAGTGTGGGTCAGCGGCGGTTTGTAACCGTATCAATGGCGCCTGAGATAAATCCAGTTGCCCGTATGACAACGTCATACGGGTTTGCAAACTGGCGGCCACATCATCACAGTCCTCCAGAGTCAGGCGATGAACAGGCAATGGAGCGTGCCGGTGCACAACCTGAACCGGCTGGGATAATCCGGCCCAGTGGACAGCGGTGCGCAGGATATCGTGGCGGTCGATAACCTTCTGTAATGCAACCGTGAAAGCGTCAAGGTTTGTCTGGCTGTCGACACATAACAGCGACGAGATAACGTAGGGATCTCTGTGCGAATCAAGTCGATGGTGGAACAGAATGCCTTCCTGCAACGGAGCCAGAGGATAGATATCCTGCACATTGGCCACTCCGCCGGACACCCGGTTGACTATGGTGTCGATTTCCGTCTGGGACAGGGTGACCAGCGGCAACATTGCAGGGGTGAGGACGGTATTATCGTCAGGGATCCGGTTGGGCGGCACGATAAAGGCCGGGGCATCACCCGGGGATACCTGAATCGCCCGGGCCAGATCGGCCAGAACCGGTGCAGTGAATACCGTACGGACGTCCAGTTCCCAGCCCTGCTGGCGCAATCGTTCGATCACACTGATCACCAGCAGCGAGTGACCACCAAGTTCAAAGAAGTGATCATGGCGCCCGACACGCGCCAGCCCCAGCAGGTCTTGCCAGATCTGCGCCAGGGTAGTTTCCACTTCACCCACAGGCGCTTCATAACCGCGTACAGCCACAGCAGATTGCTCAGGCGCAGGCAGCGCC
>NZ_VCDP01000230.1:0-239 GCF_033949345.1 Xenorhabdus littoralis | reverse complement strand
CCGTTCTCCCCCGTATCGGGTGCCCGGCTGTATAAAACCGGCGACCTCGGCCGCTGGCTGCCGGATGGCCATATCGAATACCTCGGCCGTAACGATTTTCAGGTCAAGCTGCGCGGCTTCCGCATTGAGCCGGGCGAAATCGAAGCTCAGCTCGTTCAGTGTCCGGGGGTAGACGACGCCGTTGTCGTCGCCCGCGAAGATATGCCGGGCGACACCCGTCTGGTGGCCTATCTCCGGCC
>NZ_VCDP01000229.1:0-601 GCF_033949345.1 Xenorhabdus littoralis | reverse complement strand
CGCACTATCAGCCAGACGGCACGGGAGGTACTGACTGACATCAGGGATGATCCGATGATGCGTCATCGCCATAGTCATCTCTGTTTACTGGAAGCGCGGCTGAATGCGGTACAGACGCCGCAGCAAAGCGTGATGCGTCAGCGGATTCAATCAGGACTGCAACCGGAAGAGATGCAAACCGAACTCAGGGAAATGAAACCGGATTTGGAAACCGAACTGAGACAAAAAGAGGGGCAGACTAAGCGGAATTCGGTATCCGAACTCAGTATAAAATCATCAGGTTACAGTGATTCCGTTAAACCGAACCGTTATGTACGTTCTTTTACACAGAATGTGAATAAAAAAACATACGTCAATCCACCCTCCGCTATTTTTCTGCCAGAAGGGCTTTGCCGACAACTGGAGCCGGAAGATGTGACCATGCTGACCGGTCAATTACAGGCACTGCCCGCTGAACAGGCACAAACCGTATTGGGCTGTCTGGACAAAGCGCTACACGCAGGCAAAATCGGCAATCCGGTCGGTTGGCTGCTGGCGATGATGAAACGGGCACGGGAGGGAAAACTGTATGCACAAGCTGACCCCCCTATTGCGACGCCTG
>NZ_VCDP01000228.1:0-1211 GCF_033949345.1 Xenorhabdus littoralis | reverse complement strand
CTGACCGGCGAACTATGCCTGACTGACCGCCGTACCCAGTTGACGTACCATTTCAGCCCGACTTCAGGCAACACGCGAAAATTGTCTGCTATCACTGACCGGCGTCAGAACCGGATTGATTTTATCTACGATAAACAGTCGCAACTGACGGCAGTCACCCGCAATGACGGCCTGCGGTTAAGCCTGCATTATCTGGACGGTCGGCTTCATACGATCAATATGCAGGAGAGCCGCGAAGGCCAGCCTGCCGGACAACGGTTGTTGACCTGTCAATATGACTCACAGGGATATCTGAACGAATGTGATGCTTTCCAGCACAACCACCTGTGGCATGAATATGATGTGCAAGGGCGGATGATCCGCTGGCATGATACCGACCAGACTGACCTGACGATAACCTATGACGAACGCGGCCGGGTACTCAGCACCACCTCCCCCAGCGGCTATTGGCATGACCACTTCCGCTACGATGATAACGCCCGTATTACCACCTATCTGGATGGCGAAGGCGGTGAAACCCGCTACCACTACGACCCGAACGGGTTGGTGATACGGGAAGTTGATCCGCTGGGGCGCATCACCCGCCGCCAGTGGCGACACAGCCTGCTGATGTGGGAAAGTGACCCGATGGGGCAGATGACTGCTTTTGATTACACCCCTGACGGTGCGCTGACCGAAGTGAAACTGCCGACCGGCGATACTTTTGCTTACGGTTATGATGAACACGGGCAGCTTATCGAAAGTGTCCTGCCGACCGGCGAACGTTGGCAATTTCACTATGATGAGCAGAGCAACCTGACTGCGCTAACCAATCCGCTAGGGCACAAAGAAGAATACCAATACGGTACTCATGGCGAATTGCGCCAGCGTCTGTTACCGGATGGCCGCCAGTGGCACTATGCCTATGACGAGAAACAACGGCTGGCCGCCGTGATGACACCGGATGGCGAAACTACTGGCCTGCAACTGGATGTATTGGGGCGTTTGCGCCAATTCACCGATGCGCTAAAACAGCAAACACACTACCGCTATAGCGATGACCATGCCAGTCTCAATAACGGCAGCCTGACCGAAGTTGAATTGCCGGATGGCGTTACCCAAAAGCTGGAATATGACAGCGAGCGGCGCGTGGTGGCCGTTACCGATGGTGAAGGCCGTACCACCCGTTACACCTATGGCGCGTTTGACCTGCTGACCCAAATGACCCGCCC
>NZ_VCDP01000227.1:0-793 GCF_033949345.1 Xenorhabdus littoralis | reverse complement strand
CCGGCAGCCGGGTGCCTGTCCATCTGACGACGGAAGTTCTCACTGCCCTCAAGGCCGTGGGGCAACATCAGGGCACGACCCTGTTCATGACCCTGCTCGCGGCCTGGGTGGTGGTGCTGGCCCGCCTCAGCGGTCAGGACGATATCGTCATTGGCACCCCCGTGGCCAACCGCCAGAACAGCGAAACCGAAGCGTTAATTGGTTTCTTTGCCAATACGCTGGCCCTGCGTATTGAACCCGGCCAGTGTCACACCGTGGCGGAACTGCTGGCTCAGGTTCGCGAACGCACACTGGCGGCCTATGCCCATCAGGACCTGCCTTTCGAACAGGTGGTAGAAGCATTGCAGCCGGCCCGCAGCCTGAGTTACAGCCCGGTCTTCCAGGTCATGCTGGCGCTGAACAACACCCCGGCTCAGGCGCTGACGCTGCCCGGACTGGCACTTTCGCTCGTTGAGCAACCGCAGCGCAGCAGCCAATTTGATCTGACGCTGTCGCTGACTGAAACCGACACTGGTTTGGTAGGGGGGCTGGAATATGCGGCCGACCTGTTTGATCAGGCGACGGTGGTTCGCATCGCGGGCTACCTTGAGAAGGTCCTGACGGCGATGGCCACCGATGTCACACACGCTATCCCGTCCCTGCCGATGCTGTCTGTGGCAGAGCAACAACAACTGCTGATGGATTTCAATGCCACCCAGGCGGATTTCCCGCAGGACGCCCTGATCCATGAATTGTTCGAACAACAGGCGGCCCGTACCCCGGATGCCATCGCGGTGGTGTTTGAAGAATACGC
>NZ_VCDP01000226.1:0-1098 GCF_033949345.1 Xenorhabdus littoralis | reverse complement strand
TGTATTACTGCTCCGGTAGGATCCTTCTCTTGGGCTTTGATTCAATTAAAACTACGCAAGCGTGTTGCCCGTTCTGTTTGGGGTGACAAAGGCATGTACCTGGCTATTACGCCACGTGTGAATGAATTAACGGTGGAAGAAGGCAGCGCTTATGCAGTTGATGGTGTCGCTATTGGTACTAAATACGATTATCTGACACATATCGATCTGCACAATGAATATGGTAACTTTGTACCGTGGCAGCCGGCGCAGGAAGATATGATGGCTTGTGATTGGGAGTTGAGGGTTAATAACTCTAAGATTCCTGATGTTTCTGAACCTTCATATTATTCATTAGTTTTTGATGTAACCCCAAATGAAACAAGTAAAGGAAGTTTATGGGGTGGAAGTGTTAATAGTGAAATTGTTGTGGTTGAAAATGAAATAGGTGACAATGCAATTTTTAGTATTTATTGGTACGAGAAAGAGAATGGAATCCCTATAAATTTAGGTGGAGAATACACGGATTTCATGAAGGTTGTTGCGGATAAAAAACTAACAGTTACTGTAGATGGAACAAAATATCATCTTGGATATCGTATCCAAATAGAAGAAACACCAGTTTATATTCCACTCTATCAAGGTGATGATGCAGAAAAACTTGGTAATCTGTTAAAACAAACAGGCAAAACATACCGTTTCCACCTCAATTGGCATGATTAATTTTTTGGGCTGCGCTCCGGCGTGGCCTTTTTCATAACCCAACTCCTCAATATCCCCACCACCAAAAAATCACTATCTCCACCCTGAGCAGGAATTAAACAAAATCAACCAATTACCTAAAGGTGAGATTTCTCACCTTTAAACTCTTTGATATCTCTTATTTCCTGCATGGTGCAAGTTTCCCGATTTCAAATCGGAAAATCCTTTCAGGTGATTACCCATATGTTAAAGGGCAGATTTAGATATTTTGGAGCAGTATTTATACCTACTTTTGTGTTGCTACTTTCGGATTATTCCATTTTTCATTTTAGAAACACACAACACAAATTATAACACAATTAAATAACTAATTGATTTTATGTGGTTATATTTAATAGTTCACACATATCACAATTG
>NZ_VCDP01000225.1:0-1049 GCF_033949345.1 Xenorhabdus littoralis | reverse complement strand
TTCACCACCCCCCGATGCTCTACCATCACGCCTTTCGGCGTCCCCGTTGAGCCGGAAGTGTAAATCACATAGGCCAGATGCCGTGACGTTAATCCGGCTATCTGCGGATTGCTGTCCGGCTGGTCAACGCGGGTATTCGGGTCAAGCACCGTTCGTCCTGCCAGTGCCCGCTCACCCAGAGCGGCTCGCCCGTTATTATCTGCCAGCACAATAGCCGGGGCGGCATCCATCAGACTCAGTCCCAAACGCTCACTCGAATAGACGGGGTCCAGCGGCACATAGGTGCCGCCGGCTTTCAATACCGCCAGTATCCCCACCACCATGGCCGGTGACCGTGACACGCAAATCACTACCCGTTGATCTGGTTCTATTCCCAGCGCAATCAGTTGATGTGCCAGACGATTGGCCCGGGTATTTAATTCGGCATAACTGAGGCTTTGTTCTTCATATACTAATGCTGTCGCGTCCGGGGTTTTCTCCGCCTGTTGCTCAAATAACTGATGAATACACAATGTGGGGTACGCGGTTTCTGTTGCGTTCCAGGTTGTCAGCAACATCGTGCGTTCCGTTTCCGGCAGGATGTTCAGTGCCCGGACCGGCCTGTCCGGGGTTTGCTCCAGTGCTGTCGCCAGACTCTCCAGCGCCTGTTGCATATAGCCGCATATCCGTTCCGCCTCAAACGGCTGGACGATCTGAGCCGTTAATCCCAAAGCCTCACCAAAATCTTCCACTGACAGTGCTAAAGGATAGTTGGTTCGCTCCTGTGCGCTCAGAAACTCAATGCCCTTTATCAGCTCATCTGATGTTACCGATATGTCATTATGTCGATAGTTCAGCAGGGCACTAAAGAGGGGGAGACTGCTGTCAACTCTGCTGCATTTCTGTGCCAGAGCCAGTGAAGCATGTTCATGGGCTAATAGTCCGGCCAGTCGGGCGTGGGCGACTTGTACGCTGTCCCGTAGCGGAGTCTCATCGATATCCAGCCGCAACGGCAGCGTATTGATAAACAACCCCATGCCGTTATCAGCCCCTTCTCCCGCCGTCATGCG
>NZ_VCDP01000224.1:0-359 GCF_033949345.1 Xenorhabdus littoralis | reverse complement strand
GCCAGCAGGGTTTCCAGTTCGCCCTCAGGGGCTTCATAACCGCGTACAGCCACAGCAGACTGCTCAGGCGCAGGCAGCGCCTTGCGGTCAAGTTTGCCATTAGGCGTCAGCGGGAAGCTTTCCAGCGTCACAAAGGCACTGGGCAACATGTACTCGGCCAGATGCTGTACAAGCTGCTGACGCAGTTCCGCCGGCACGAGTTCGGCATCTGGCTGAGGGAGAAGATAGGCCACCAGACGAGTATCGCCCGGGCTGTCTTCGCGGGCGATGACAACAGCTTCACGTACTCCAGCACACTGGGCGAGGCGTGCCTCAATTTCGCCGAGTTCGATGCGGAAACCGCGCAGCTTGACCTGAAA
>NZ_VCDP01000223.1:0-858 GCF_033949345.1 Xenorhabdus littoralis | reverse complement strand
TTCACCATCGGCATAGTAGATCTTCTCACCGTCCACAATGGACTTGATGCGTTTGTTCTGGAATCTCTCCGGCAAATGACTGTGCTGACGGTGGAAGGTTTCAAGGGTAATGCTGCCGTCCTTATTCACCCGGTCATCAATGTAAATGAGTTCCAGTCCGTTGTTGTTCTTCGGCGAGGAGATACCACCATGCACACCATGCCCCATCGGCGTTATAACCAAGGACATTGGCTATCTGATAGTGACCAGTGCCGAGTTTAGTAACCGTGGCCCCTTCTGATTCGTCATTGGTGGTAAAGGTGCCATCGGGGGAAATTTGGATGATGGGGGAGCTTTTCCGAATATAACCAGTGTTATCACTCCAGCAGTTAGCTCCCAGTGATAATGCCTCGCCGCTACCACGAGGGAACGTCATGAAATACCACTTAGAATCATCCCATTTGTAAACTATATGCGGATTACCTCCGATTGTTTTAATATTTAACTTGGTCTCACCAGCAAAACAGGAAAGCTCATTTATACAAGAAAGCGTATTTTCTATTGCGATGGCTCCCTGAATTTTTTGCAATTCCCATTGGTTTTTATCCAGCTTTCCCTCCATCGCCGCATACAGCGCCTTAATCGATTGCAACGCCACCGTCTGCCCATTCGGCAACGTCACATTCACCGTGCCATTCTGGGACATCCACTTATCCATGTTCTGGAGGAAATTAAAGATATAACTGCTGCCTGCCAGCATGTGCCGGACGCCATCCCCGACAGAATCAGGCACGGTAGTCTGTATCTGGTAGGTATCTCACGAATTGACAACGAACCAGCACGGTAAACCGATTCGATAGCCTCCCAATCTGGTTTAGC
>NZ_VCDP01000222.1:0-207 GCF_033949345.1 Xenorhabdus littoralis | reverse complement strand
CGGCCGGGCAAAGAGCTGAGTTAGCGGCAGCTCCAGTGCCAGCTCCTGGCGTACGCGTGTCGTGCATTGCACCGCGAGCAGTGAGTGACCGCCAAGTTTAAAGAAATGGTCATAACGCCCGACACGCTCCAGCCCCAGCAGGTCTTGCCAGATCTGGGCCAGCGTGGTTTCCAGTTTGCCCACGGGTGCTTCATAAGCATGCATTGC
>NZ_VCDP01000221.1:0-2258 GCF_033949345.1 Xenorhabdus littoralis | reverse complement strand
ATTGGGGGTTCTTCCACAGGGCCCCTTTCAGTGCCAAATTATTTTTTAGTCAATCGATTGATCGGAACTTCAATGCAATGGTAGGTACTTACAATCAAGTTGGGGAGTTAAGAAAACAAATTGGTGCATTGGAACATAAACTGAATAAGTCACCCGATAATTCCGAAAAATTAAAGAAAAAATAGCAGAATCCGATAAAATATGAGAAGAATGTCAATAAATTATTATGTTATGTAATTTTAGGGGGTATTAAATGAGTAGACGTGAATTTGAAAGAGCATTTATGGAGGGTTCTATTGCTGTTGAAAATGGAACATTAATACCTTTAAGTGAGAGCAAATTAATAAGAGATAGGAGGTATTCTGAACTTCAAAATGAACTTCAAAAAAAATTAAGTGACAATGAGGACATTTATGTTTTGTTAACATTTGAAGAAGCTATCAAAGTAGTAAAAAATATATGTGGACCAAACCCTAATTCATCATGGAAAGAAACTGGTTTTTTATGTGCGGATTTTGTTACATCATTTACAGGTAATATTATTGATGCTATTGGATTTTTTAATTTATCAAAAGAGCTCAGTAGTTATTTTGGAGTTAAAGTTACTGAGTTTGTTGATAGATACGGTAATAGAAGCATCAAGTTAACCGGACGAATAGGTGTAAGAAAGTTTTTAACAGCTGCTAAATATCTTTCGAATAATTGGAAAATAATAGACATGGGTATAGGTACACAAGGAATGAGAAATGCTGTCATTGATGGAACTAGGAAAGTTGTTTATGTTGCTGCCGCTTATAGGCTATTAGAATTGGCGTTTAGAGATGAATATGATATTTATAACTTCTATGGAAATATAACCATGGATGCGGCAAAAACAGCCGTTGGATTTTTGGCTGGTATTGTAGTTGCAAGTGCTGCGGGAATGTTTATAACTGCGGGTACTTATGTACTTGCTGTGAGTGCCGTGGCAATCTTGGCTGGTATTTTGGTTGGGACTCTATTATATTATATTGATAATAAATTTGAATTAAGTAAATCTCTGATAGATCACATGCGTAAAATGGACCAATTGGCAGCTAAACATCCTAGACCCTGCATTCAACCATTTGGTTACCCTTGTCAAAAAATTAACTTTGATTAAATGATAATTTAATTCTGATGGTAAAGAGGTTTACATGGAAAATAATAATAAAAACATTATTGTAATAGGTTCTTTTTCTTTGGTTTTAGCTATGGTGTTTTGTAATGTATTTATTTTTAATGATATAATTTCCATTCTTAATAGAAGTAATGAAATAAATTTTTCTTGGAAATCCATTGCTATTATATCCGGTTCTCCACTTTTTATATATATGTTCTCATGCGCTTTTTATTATAGTATTTCATCAAAAACCATGAAGCTTAATAATAAACTAATAAAGATACTTACTATCATTTTTTTTGTTTTTTTTCTTTTTAGTTTTCCATTTTCTTGGTATTTGGATTCAAAGTTTAAGGCGGAAGGATATATTGTTTGTGAACAAATGTCAGTTGTCTCACTAAATAAATATGTGAAATATCCGGAAATGTGTCGCTAAGCATATGTATAACATATGCTTAGATTTTTTAGTAGACTCTGTCTTCCCATATACTATAGGCAGATGTACCTGCCGTTATATGATTCCATGTTATGGATTTATAATTTAATGTAACTTTTTCATATGGCATCATGTCATGATCATTTATCGAATGAGGATAGATGCAAGATATATCAATGATAGTTGCTTCTGTTATTTTTACTTCGTAGAATAGTTCTAACTGTCCTGCTTGACTCGTTCTATAAAAAATAAAGCTTCCATCCATTGATTCGTTGGAATCTATGGCCATGGCCAGTAGCGGCGATGATTTATCGATTGGTTTAATGAATTGTATTGGCTGATGGCTAACGTTCTGCTGACGTGATACCGCATGATTTAAACTGAGTATCTGTATTTGGTTTTCGTGTCCTTTTTGGTACCTATTTCCTATGGAATCTAATGTTGAACAGCCTGATGAAATTAATCCTTGTTTTTTACCATTCAATGATAAATATATCATATATGACATATTGGTTACCACCCTGACTTTGTTTAAGTATATTAGAGGAGTAATTTAACATGTTAAGAATAATGTCGATAGTATCATCAAGCACAAAAAATACCTGTTCAAATTTCTTTTGATTAGATATCTATAATAGTTGAATATTTTACTAAATGGGGTCCTGTGGAAGAACCCCCAAT
>NZ_VCDP01000220.1:0-1224 GCF_033949345.1 Xenorhabdus littoralis | reverse complement strand
CGGATACACTGCCACAATGCCGCATGATTATCGGTTTTATTGGCGACAAGACCGATTTCTTCCTCTTCAACCGGATCGCGCGGCCTGTCAATCAGAGCCAGTGATGTAATATCTTCACCGTCTTTATCGGTAAAGAGTTCAACTACGCGCAGGTCATAGGCTTGGGTTTCCGGCTCTTCGGCATCTTTCATTTTGGTGCAGGTGATAACCAGTGCGCCGCCTTTGTTCCCCTCCTGGTTGATCCGGTATTCAACATCCAGCGCAGCCCGAAACGCACTGGAACCCCTTGCGCCTTTGCTTTCGTCTTTGCCTGAATGGTGAACAATTAGAATACTTGCCCCTGTTTTGGCTTTTAGCTCGTCACAGCCCCGGACAAAAGCGCCCATGTCTTTGGAATCATTATCATCAGCCCCACCAAAACAACGGGCAAGGGTATCCAGAATAATCAGGCGTACTGGCTGACCCGTTTCAGATTCAACCTGCTGAGCAGCAATCACCAGCTCATGCACTTCGGCGGAAGAGGCCGGAAAGACCGGCGTATTGATCAGATACATATTTTCAACAGCCTGACCATTAACGATTTCCCATGCTTTGATGCGCTGTGGCACGCCGATCCCGCCTTCACCGACGACGTACAATACGGAACTCTGAGCAACCTGTTTTCCTGCCCATGCCTTCCCCGTGGCAATATGACAGCCCCATGCTCCCGCCAGAAAACTCTTATATGATCCGCTCGCGCCGTAAATGCTGCACAGGGAATGTGCTGGAATGATGCCCTTAACGACGTAGTCCAACTGAGCATCAAAGCCTTCCGAACCGACTGAAAGAGGTAGCTTTGTTTTGCGATTTGGGTAGAGGGTTTCTATATTGCTGCGATTCTCTGTAGCTTTACTGTTCATATATTCTCCCACCTGATGCAACCCTCACTGAATGCCTGCTTTGCCGCCTCAATGCCGTGTTACTGCCGATAATCGTCCCAGTCAGCTTTGATATTACCCGGTGGCAATGTAAGCCAGCCATTCACTGCATGGGTGGCTTTTTCTGCCGAGATTTTGCCGGTATTCATTTTCGGTTTACCGTGTTTATCCAGTTCGTCGGGGTAATGCCAGTCGTTATCTGCTGCAATAATGATTTTTGCATCCGGCCAGCGTTCCCCGACTGATTGGGCGACGGAGAGCAAATTACCTGCATCCAGCGCTGATAAAGCAATAAACGCGCCTTTCT
>NZ_VCDP01000219.1:0-413 GCF_033949345.1 Xenorhabdus littoralis | reverse complement strand
GGTGACTGAAACAGGTCACGCACCGCCAGTGTCAGGTTCTGCTGACGCAAACGTTCAATCAGCCGGACGGCCAGCAGCGAATGGCCGCCCAGAGCAAAGAAATTATCGTGGCGGCTGACCTGTTCAATGCCCAGCAACTCACGCCAAATCGCCGCCAGGGTGATTTCTGTTTCTCCTTGTGGCGCCTCATAACTCTGACGGGCAAATGACTCGCTGTCAGGGGCCGGCAACGCCCGGCGATCCAGCTTGCCGTTCGGGGTCAACGGGAAAGTATCCAGACGCACAAACGCCGCCGGCACCATATAATCCGGTAAAACAGCGTTCAGGTGGTCACGCAGGTTGTTCGCCAACTCCTCATCCGCTTCCGCCACCACATAAGCCACCAGCCGTTTGTCCGATCCTTCCCCCCGCGC
>NZ_VCDP01000218.1:0-222 GCF_033949345.1 Xenorhabdus littoralis | reverse complement strand
TAATATCGAGTGTGCCAATATGAGGGAAAATAAAGTGTTCAAGGCTGTGCAGTACTTGGTAGCGGCGAGTTTATAGGTTTTTTCTTTGGGTTTTGCAGTTTCGATTTGTCGTGCGTTGAGTTTCATTTTTAAGGGCATTTTTATAATCGAACGGTAAGTGCCCCGGATTATGCCCCGCGCTGCATATTGATTGCAACAGACTAAACTGGATGTTGATAGAGT
>NZ_VCDP01000217.1:0-712 GCF_033949345.1 Xenorhabdus littoralis | reverse complement strand
CTCAGCTCTTTGCCCGGCCGGTCCTGATTGATCTCGCTCAGACACTCACGGATGCCTCCGTCACCGACCCGGCTGTTATCCCTGTGGCCGATCGCGGAGTGCCCCTGCCCCTCTCTTTTGCCCAGCAGCGATTGTGGTTCCTCGACCAACTCGATCCCGCTGCCAGCCTGTCCTACCATATTCCCGCGGTATTACAGCTTTCCGGTCAGCTTGACCCGCAGGCCCTCACTGCGGCGCTCAATGACCTGGTCGCCCGTCAGGCGAGCCTGCGTACCCACTTTCCGCTGGTTGACGGCCAGCCCTGTCAGCAGGTTGCTTCCGCCGACACCGGTTTTGCCCTTCCCTGTCTGGACCTGCGTGCCCTGAGCGAAACGGCCCGGGCCCGTCGCGTGGCCGAACTGACGGAATATGAGGTTTGCGCCCCTTTCGATCTGACTCAGGGCCCGCTGATCCGCGGTCAGTTACTGCAACTGGCTGATGAGGATCATGTGCTGCTGTTTACCCAGCACCATATCATCTCCGACGGCTGGTCCATCGGCATTATGGTCCGCGAATTGGCGGCGCTTTATCAGGCCGCTCTGGCGGGTCAGACGGCGGCCTTGCCGTCCCTGCCGGTCCAGTATGCCGACTATGCCGTCTGGCAGCGCAATGAGTTGCAGGGCGACCGCCTGACCGCGCTGCGTGATTTCTGGTGTAGCCAATTGCAGGGCGC
>NZ_VCDP01000216.1:0-290 GCF_033949345.1 Xenorhabdus littoralis | reverse complement strand
GTACCAAACTGTTAACTACTGTAATTTCTTCTCATTTAAATTAACCTTATTTTTTATTTTTAAAAAATAACTTTCAACTCTATGATGAATAAAGTTAATTATTATGTTTAACTTCCTGTAATATAATAAAATGGATTGTTATTTTCCTCTCTGCAATATCAAAAAAACATCAGCAATATTTTTTTTCTCTATCGAAAGAGGAAAAAACCATTTTGTTTGAAATCTAAAATAATATATGTCAAAAATAATCCCCGCTACAGGTTAATCTATAGTAGTTAACAGTTTGGTAC
>NZ_VCDP01000215.1:0-221 GCF_033949345.1 Xenorhabdus littoralis | reverse complement strand
TGGCTGTTCATTACCCCTTTAGGCTGGCCGGTAGAACCGGAGGTGTAAATCACATAAGCCAGGTGGTGTGAGGCCAGGTCCCGGCTGTCGGGGTTACTGTCCGGCACCCCGTCAAGGACGGACGACGGGCAGGCATCAAGTACTACGGTAGGCAGGCTGCTGTCCAGTGTTTCAACCAGCGCGGACTGGGTGAGTAACACGACCGGTGCCGCATCACTGAG
>NZ_VCDP01000214.1:0-273 GCF_033949345.1 Xenorhabdus littoralis | reverse complement strand
ACCATGAACTAAACCTGACCAGACTTCCCACGTGGCGGCATCGAATGAAATATTGGCACAATGAGCGATGCAGTCATCGGGACCGATGTCGGCAAAGCCATTATTGATAATCAGGCGCAGGACATTGCGGTGCTCGACCATCACCCCTTTGGGCTGTCCGGTAGAACCGGAGGTGTAGATCACATAGGCCAGATGGCGGGATGTCAGCCCCAATGCCTGTGTATCCGGATTATGGTCCGGCAGGGTTTCAGGGAACGATGCCTGATTATCGAG
>NZ_VCDP01000213.1:0-476 GCF_033949345.1 Xenorhabdus littoralis | reverse complement strand
TGCATCGTGTCAGAGAATCACTCATCAGAGATAAGGTAAAGACCACTAACCAAATGCACGCCTTTTTGCTGGAGTTTGGTATCAGTTTGCCAAAAGGCGAGGCGGTCATTAAACGGTTATCTCTGGTTCTGGCAGAACACGACGTGCCCGATTATCTGAGCCGTTTGCTGATGAAATTACATGCCCACTACCTTTATCTTGTCGAGCAAATAACGGCGCTGGGATCAGAATTAAATCAGTCCATCAGTGGAGATGACACCGCTCAACGCATCATGACAATTCCGGGTGTGGGGCCAATTACGGCCAGCTTACTCTCATCCCAGCTCGGTGATGGCAAACAATTTTCATGCAGCCGCGATTTTGCTGCCTCGATGGGACTTGTTCCCCGGCAATACCGTACGGGAGGGAAACCTACCCTGCTAGGTATCAGCAAACGCGGCAACAAAAATTTGCGCCGATTACTGGTTCAGTGCGCC
>NZ_VCDP01000212.1:0-208 GCF_033949345.1 Xenorhabdus littoralis | reverse complement strand
AACCTGAAAAACAGGCAATAGCCTCACTTATCGAACCAGAGGGTGAATGTTATTTCCTGATGCCGATAAAGAAATAGTTAAAATTTTTACTGTAGCACCTCATTTTTATTCAGTATTGGGATGCTCAATGCTGTGTGTTTTTTAAACTTTGTTGGCAGTGCCAACAAAGTATGTTTTTTTAATCAATGCTGTTATTGTTGATACCTCG
>NZ_VCDP01000211.1:0-302 GCF_033949345.1 Xenorhabdus littoralis | reverse complement strand
TGCAGCATTGCCGTCGGCAGAAGTTCATCCGGATCGTTGGAGATCAGAACATCCAGATTGCTGATGACCGAACGGGAAATGATCTGCTCAGACTGGCGCAGATCCACCGTCTGCATCAGCAATTCATACAGACCAGCGGGTGCTTCATAGTTCAGGGGAAAAATACTGCTGGCAGTGGGTTGCGAATAATCCGCATCAATCAGGAGAACGCGTAAACCGGCATCGGCAAAAAAACCGGCCAGATTAGCCGCGTGAGTCGATTTACCTTCGCCCCCTTTGGGGGAAATTATGGGAAGAATTAT
>NZ_VCDP01000210.1:0-386 GCF_033949345.1 Xenorhabdus littoralis | reverse complement strand
ATGGCTCTGGAGCAAGGCACCATCACGGTGATGCAGGAAGGTTCGCCTTCTCATCTCAGTGTACACAATATTACGCCGGTCACCACGGATTACCCGCCGATGTTGCAGGATAACTCCGGCTGGCCGCTGCTTTCCTGCCTCGCCAGCCCGCCCGTTTTGTTGTTTACCACGGAAGGGATGCAGCATTTTCTCCGTCTGTTTGACTATTATGCCGAATTTAATCTCCCCCTGAGCCGCCATATCCAGCGGCATATCGATGGCATTATGCAGGTGGAAGAGCGCCTGATCGACCGAATGAAGATGGGCCGCCCCGTCCGGGGGCATCGATTGTCACTGACCCTGAACCCCGGTTGCTACGCCAGTCCGGGGGAGATGTACCGTTTCTG
>NZ_VCDP01000209.1:0-413 GCF_033949345.1 Xenorhabdus littoralis | reverse complement strand
GCGCGGGGGGAAGGATCGGATAAAAGGCTGGTGGCTTATGTGGTGGCGGAAGCGGATGAGGAGTTGGCGAACAATCTGCGTGACCACCTGAGCGCTGTTTTACCGGATTATATGGTGCCGGCGGCGTTTGTGCGGCTGGAGGCGTTTCCGTTGACCCCGAACGGTAAACTGGATCGCCGGGCGTTGCCGGCCCCTGACAGCGAGTCATTTGCCCGTCAGAGTTATGCCGCACCGCAAGGAGAAACTGAAACCGTGTTGGCGGCGATTTGGCGTGAGTTGCTGGGGATTGAGCAAATCAGCCGCCACGATAACTTCTTTGCTCTGGGCGGCCATTCGCTGCTGGCCGTCCGGCTGATTGAACGTTTGCGTCAGCAGAACCTGACACTGGCGATACGTGACCTGTTTCAGTCACC
>NZ_VCDP01000208.1:0-419 GCF_033949345.1 Xenorhabdus littoralis | reverse complement strand
GGCTGGCGGCTTGATGTGCGCAGTGTCTTCTCTGCGCCTGTACTCACTGACATGGCGCAGGCTATTCGGGCGAATCAGGGGGAAGCCGCCTTTATTGTGCCGCCTAATCGTATTCCTGACGGCTGCACGGCGCTCACTCCTGAGATGCTGCCACTGGTCACCCTGTCCCAGACAGAAATCGACACCATTGCCGGCACCGTGGCGGGCGGGGCAGCCAATGTGCAGGACATCTATCCGCTCGCGCCGCTACAGGAGGGCATTCTGTTCCATCACCGGTTGCAAGAGCAAGGCGATGCTTATCTGTTGCACCATGTCATTGCCTTCGATACCCGGAAACACCTTGACGCCTTCACGGCTGCATTACAAACGGTCATCGACCGCCATGATATCCTGCGCACTGCTGTCTGCTGGCAGGGATT
>NZ_VCDP01000207.1:0-2494 GCF_033949345.1 Xenorhabdus littoralis | reverse complement strand
TTTTAGATATCCCAGCCCCCAAGTGAAGGGGGCTGTTCGGGGCGCTGCCTGGAACGTGTTTCGTGATAAGAAGCGTATCTGTATTTATACGTGGTCAGAAGTACCGGACGGGTGGGTAAGCAAGCGCCGCACAGGATTCAGGACGTTTATCGTTAGTGTGCAAACGCAGGTGAATATTTTTCGGAACGGGGCAAAGCATGCTCTGCCCG
Organism: Xenorhabdus littoralis; assembly: GCF_033949345.1. Lineage (NCBI taxonomy): Bacteria > Pseudomonadati > Pseudomonadota > Gammaproteobacteria > Enterobacterales > Morganellaceae > Xenorhabdus > Xenorhabdus littoralis. The sequence continues at coordinate 2,285 of NZ_VCDP01000207.1, read as the reverse complement.
TATCGTGTGGCAAGCCGGTTGTAAATCACACCGGGTAACTTTCATCGCCGGACGGAGGGTTGTAGTCCAACGATATCTGCTTCCAAAAGTGCGCAGATGTACCGCAATCTTGCTCTCCCTTGCAGGCTACAGAAGTTAATGAGATGGTCTTCCCCACCTTGTGAACCATACTCTTTATCGAGTATTTTTTCTGGAGAGTCCATCATGCAAAACGTCACACTTATTGGTATCGATCTCGGCAAGCATTCTTTCCACATCCATTGTCAGGACAAATCCGGCAAGGTTATTCTGCGTAAAAAGTTTACCTGCCCAAAATTAATGGAATTTTTAGCCGGGTGTTCATCCGTTACCGTCGTGATGGAAGCTTGTGCGGGGGCACACTTTATGGCTCGCCGGATTGCTGATTTAGGCCATGAAGCTAAGCTGATATCTCCGCAATTTGTTCGTCCTTTTGTCAAAAGTAACAAAAACGATTTTCGAGCGTTTATGATGCGGCTTGAGCATCAGCATGGCAGACTTGCCGAGTGGGTTCAGGCACAACTCAGCAAGAAGCATTCGAATGTGGTTGCCTGTGCGCTGGCTAACAAGCTGGCACGAATAGTCTGGGCAATCACCACTCGGCAAAATGAGTATCAGGCCTAATAGATACTGACTGACTCAATAAATTGATGATTAAACAGTGAAATACACGTTACTTATCTGGTTTTGCGAAGACTGATTATTGATGACATGAACGGCCAATCGGCCTGATGATTAACCTAAGCATAAAAGTGGCTCGTTGAAGCCGAACGGTTTTTTTAGGCGCATCAGGCGCGGAACTCATTGGGGCGCGGGCATCCATACCCATAGAGACGCCGGATAGATTTAAGCAAGCCAACCATACATCAAAATTAGTGTTGCAAAAACGGGGGAAGACCATAGATTCTTACTGGGATACCCCGTCGGCATACGATTGCCAGAATACTGCGCGCTATCGAGCTTGATTCCCTGCTGGAAGCCTTACTCAACTGGGTTAATGAGCAGCGTGAATTGGGGAGCAAACCTGTCATCTCTTTTGATGGGAAAGTTCTGCGACGCGCCTATCGTAACGACAAGAAAAACGCCGTCCAACTGGTCACTGCCTATGATACCGAGGCGGGATTGGTGTTAAGCCAGAAAGCGACTGCGACCAAAAATGGGGAAATCAGTATCGTCCGCCAGATGCTGGATATCCTTAACCTAAAAGGCAGTATCGTGACCCTTGATGCTCTGCATTGCCAGCGTGAAACACTGGAAAAAATCAGCGAAAAGAAAGCGCATGTGGTTGTGCAGGTGAAGAAAAATCAACCTAAGCTGTGGGAAGCCGTTCAGTCTCAATTTCAGGCCGTGTTTGATGCCGGTAAAGAGCAAGTGATGACGGAAATCAAGCAAGAAGCCCATGGCCGACGTGAAGAGCGCTATGTCTTCCAGTTAAAACCGAAATTCCCGCCCGAAATGGCCGAGAGATGGCCAACTATTCGTAGCATTATTGCGGTTGAGCGTCATCGGACACAAAATGGTAAAGGAACAGTAGATACCTCGTATTATGTGAGTTCGCTTTCCCCCCGACATAAATCTCTGGGGTATTACATTCGTCAGCATTGGCGAATTGAAAATAGCCAGCACTCTATTCTTGATGTCGTTTTTAAAGAAGATGATTCACGGATTGTTTTGGAAGGTGCAATTGAGAATCTGGCCTTATTCCGGCGTCTTGTTTTGAATATGGTCAAACAATGTGATTGTGGGGCACCAAGCCAAAGAAATAAGCTTAAAAAAGCCAGCTGGTGTGATGATTACCGTGCCAAAGTTTTCTTTGGTTGAATATCAAACAAAGTATGCTCGCGCCCTGATAGTTACCGTGCGTTCGAAGTCTTTGCTAGAGCATCCTCAAAAAGTTATTTCGATAAGATGAAATGCATTCTTTTAATAGATCAACCCTCAGATTTAGAAAAACGAATGGAATCATATAAAACACATGACAACCGATTACCTAGATGGCAGTTCGAATCACTTAGCCCAGCAACCTTACTTGGTTATGATCAACTGGCTACTAAGCCATAAAAGTTAATTCATAAGCAATATTGTTTATTTTTGTGATGTTTTCCTAGTTTTTACCTGCTATTTTCCTTACAAACAGTAATGTGTATAGCAGGTTAAGTATAAGATTTTATCATGTTGTAATTGTCAATATGTTAGTTAGAATATGAGTCAGTATATATGATGGTTAGTGTGCTATTATTGAATAAATTTCTATAACTAGAACATAT
>NZ_VCDP01000206.1:0-376 GCF_033949345.1 Xenorhabdus littoralis | reverse complement strand
ATAATTCTTCCCATAATTTCTCCCAAAGGGGGCGAAGGTAAATCGACCCATGCGGCTAATCTGGCGGGTTTTTTTGCCGATGCCGGTTTACGCGTTCTCCTGATTGATGCGGATTACTCGCAACCCACGTCCAGCAGTATTTTTCCCCTGAGCTATGAAGCGCCCGCCGGACTGTATGAGTTGTTGATGCAGACGGTGGATCTGAACCAGTCTGAGCAGATCATTTCCCGTTCGGTTATCAAAAACCTCGATATTCTGATCTCCAACGATCCGGATGAACTCCTGCCAACGGCAATGCTGCACGCCCCCGACGGGCGTCTGCGTCTGCGTAATGTCCTGCAACATCCTCTCTTCAGCCAGTACGATATTATTTTCA
>NZ_VCDP01000205.1:0-1193 GCF_033949345.1 Xenorhabdus littoralis | reverse complement strand
TTAAAACTCAATCGCCGTGTGCTGGGGGTTGAACTGGAAGAGGCACGATTTAATCAGACTGAGCGGGAGATCAACGGGCAGTTGTCAACTTCGAGTTTACAACCATTTCGAGCAACACCTCGAATTGGTATAGAGGGCATCCATGAAAGATGAATTTGAATGGGTTTAACCAACTCACCGGTAATGCGTTAAGTTCACCTCGTTAACTCCACGCATAACGACTCAGCTTAACGTATAAGAAATTTGCCACCGCAATCACTCTCATCACATCCGTATACATGCATTGCGGCTGGCATTTTGTTAGTTATTTAATATTTCCACGATAGTGGATTTTGTTGTTCGCTATGGATTTTCGCTATAGTCCCAAAAAGCTTTATTTGTAACATAGTGAAGCAGATAAATAGCTTGTCTTTATTGGGAGTATCACGATCCTTAATGGAGTATATACCTTTTACAGACCCATCCTCGTTCAAAACTTTCATAGGAAGTTCATCGGAATGCTTATCCATCGGAGTGTCTAACTTATAACTGTTTAGTAAATTCACCAGATTACTGATTTTGTTACTTGGCATGTCTTTAAAATCATGGTGATGAGCTACATCGTTTCTGATTTTATTTATTATTTTTATAGAATGATATAAAGGTGAAGGTAATCCTACGTTTCTGGCAATGTTAAGTTTTGTTTCGAAATTAATCCTGACCCGCTCTTTTCCATCACCGAAGAAATTTTTTTGATTGCAGGCTGCGCATATCCAAGACTCAAGTAATTGTTCGCACATCAGATGAATGCGGAGAATAGAGCCTATAATATCGTCAGTCAGTGCGGCCTGTAATGAAAGTTCTGGGAGATTTAATTCTCCCATTTGGTCTGCAAATATTTGTGTTTCCATGAAGTGTCTCCATCGGGAGTTGTTATGATGAATTGTTCAAAAATTATGATATTAACACTATCAGATAAAGGAGTATCTATAACGTTAAATGGAACGATAGGTCATTACAGTAATAAAGGGCATCTTGATTTATGTGTAGGTAATGAATCAGATATCCCTTCATACATTACGATCACAGATAAGCGCTCTTCAATTACTACCAAATCAGATAATAATTAATTGCCGCTCAAATTGAGCGAACTCCTTCTCCTAATAACCTATTAACTCAACTCACAGGGGCGATTCTCTCACCCCACGGACGCC
>NZ_VCDP01000204.1:0-278 GCF_033949345.1 Xenorhabdus littoralis | reverse complement strand
AATAACCAGTCCGGTGACATACGGGGCGAAACGTTGCAATTGACGGCACAGCACCTGAACAATGCACAGGGTAAGATCGTCAGTAAAGGCCATTTTCTGCTTGACAGTCATCAGTCGATTGATAACCAGCACGGGCTGCTCGATGCGGCTGACGCCTTGGATATTCGCACCCAGGGTCACTGGAATAACCGCAGCGGAACCGCCCAAAGCGGTAAACAGGTAGATGTCACTGCGCACAGCATCGATAGCAGCGACGGTAAACTGTTGGCCGAACAAGC
>NZ_VCDP01000203.1:0-460 GCF_033949345.1 Xenorhabdus littoralis | reverse complement strand
TTCAGGTAACCACGGGCAACGCCATCGCCGCCAATATGGATTTCGCCGGCGGCTCCGAGGGGAACGGGTTGGCCTTGTTCGTCCAGAATATAAATGCGGGTATTACTGATGGGATGCCCGATAGGGAGTTTCTTGTTTTCACCTTCAATCAACGGGATATCGTAGGCCGTGGCGAACGTGGTTGTTTCTGTCGGCCCGTAAACATGCAGTAAATGTTTTGGTGCCTGTTCTGCCCTGAGGCGAATGGCTGCCCGGTTATCACTTTGTTCACCGCCGAACAGGACATAACGCAGACCTGACAACGACGGGGCAATTAAGCCCGCATATTGGTTAAACAGCGCCGTGGTAAGAAATAGTGCGCTGACGCCTTCTTCTGACAGGCACTGACCAAAATCGGCGGGGTGTAACAGGGTTTTTTCCGGGATCAGCAGAATACGGGCACCATGAACTAAACCTGACC
>NZ_VCDP01000202.1:0-457 GCF_033949345.1 Xenorhabdus littoralis | reverse complement strand
AGGTAACCACGGGCAACACCATCGCCGCCAATATGGATTTCACCGGCGGCTCCGAGGGGAACGGGTTGACCTTGTCCGTCCAGAATATAAATGCGGGTATTACTGATGGGATGCCCGATAGGGAGTTTCCTGTCTTCACCTTCAATCAACGGGATATCATAGGTCGTGGCGAAGGTGGTTGTTTCTGTCGGCCCGTAAACATGCAGTAAATGTTTTGGTGCCTGTTCTGCCCTGAGGCGAATGGCTGCCCGGTTATCGCTTTGTTCACCACCGAACAGGACATAACGCAGACCTGACAACGACGGGGAAATTAAGCCCGCATATTGGTTAAACAGCGCCGTGGTAAGAAACAGTGCGCTGACCCCTTCTTCTGACAGGCACTGACCAAAATCGGCAGGGTGTAACAGGGTTTTTTCCGGGATCAGCAGAATACGGGTACCATGAACTAAACCTGACC
>NZ_VCDP01000201.1:0-676 GCF_033949345.1 Xenorhabdus littoralis | reverse complement strand
AGCAACGCCAAATCCGGAGACGCATCGGGGCGCATGGCCTGCCTGCGCAGCTCCGCTTCATTGCGGGGATAATAGTGCTCTACTCCTTCCGGGGAAACGTCAAGAATAGCCGGCAATAAGACCTGAAGTTTCACCTGCGCGGTTTCACGATCCGGCGCATCCACAAAAACAAACCACTCATCATCACTGAACAGTAATTCAACACTCTCATAACGAAAACAAACCGCCCGCCAGATAACCTTCATTGCGCTTCTCCCATCGGTTGCGCAGTCAATACCGCGTCGAATTTTTCCGCCCATAAGGGCACCAACTCACAGGCAAGGCGGTGCATGGTTTGCGCGGCAGCCGGGCTTTTTCGGGTGGTTTTATACTCAAGACGATGAACGGGCTGGGCACGGACATGCCCCAGTTTGTAGATGTCCAGCAGGTCTATCCGGGTTTCCAGCAACTGATAAACCTGCCTGCCGCCCAGTGCGGAAGCGTCATACCGTTGATTATTGATAATGTCAGTCAGTTCACTCAGCGTATCCCGGTCAAGATTCGTTCCTTCAATCCCGTTGACCAGTATCCGGATAGCCGGCAGGCGGATACCGTAGTTTTCAAAGGGCCGGAGCCGGGTCAGCATCCGCAGGGTGCCGCGCAGGAACTCGCGGACGTCGGGTAAAATAGGCTTGAT
>NZ_VCDP01000200.1:0-956 GCF_033949345.1 Xenorhabdus littoralis | reverse complement strand
TGATATTGGAAGTTGTGATAATTAACTTCCGTCTGCTGTGACAGCCTGAATATATTAACGAATGCTGATGGTTGAATAAATTGATTACCTTTGTGTCGTGTTTCGTACAAGTGATCGCGCTAATATGTCAATAGGAGAATAATTTCACTTCATTGAACTAATTTTTATTAGTTGTAGAATAGATTTTATTGATCCCCCGTTTGTTATTTTATGTCATTCTGCCATCAAAATATGCTACTCACCGAATCACCTTTCAACTGTAATTAGTCAAAATTCATTCTCCAGTATTGATGAACCTATTTTATTGATGTTCACAGGCGGAGAAGTCATCCGCCTTCATTTAGTTATAAAAACAGAATTGGAGGTAATACTATGTATGATTGGTCTGGAACTGTGCCAGGAAAAGCCGAGAAAGGTCAACCCACAGGGCTTATTCTCAAAAAGGGAGATGTTATATCTATTGTTGCTAAGGGATGGGTGAAGTACGGACGTGGAGACAATCAATGGGCAGCACCTCAGAGTCAAGTACCTATAAAACCAAATCTATCATACGTCACACTCATTGCTAAAATTGGCGATAAAACCTATGAAATAGGAAATGGTGTGCTTCATAAAACGGTTCCTGTTGATGGGGAACTAATACTTTTATTCCTTGATGGCCAAGGTATGTATGGTGATAATTCAGGTGAATTTCACGTCAATGTCATAATAGAGTCTCGGTATTCCCCTCTCGAAGAAAGAAAATAAATAACTAAAACCCTAACCCGCAAATTTCTGCGGGTTAATTATTCTTCTATCTCACCTGTTCAGTCATTTCACCATCAGAAACCGTCTCTGCTGCTTCCCTCCCCCTCACATTCCACACCGAATCTTCCGGCATCTGAACGCGGACATCCAAGCGACAGCCTTCGGGAATGTCACAGGGTTCACCATCCGCATAGTAGATCTTCTCACCG
>NZ_VCDP01000199.1:0-1837 GCF_033949345.1 Xenorhabdus littoralis | reverse complement strand
ATCAGGGCGTCCTGCGGGAAGTCGGCTTGGGGGGCATTGAAGTCTACCAGCAGTTGCTGCTGCTCTGTGACAGACAGCATCGGCAGGGACGGGATAGTTTGTGTGACATCGGTGGCCATCGCCGTCAGGACCTTCTCAAGGTAGCCCGCTATGCGAACCACGGTCGCCCGATCAAACAGGTCGGTCGCATATTCCAGCCCTCCCACTAAACCAGCGTCGGTTTCAGTCAGCGACAGCGTCAGGTCAAATTGACTGCTGCGCTGCGGTTGTTCAACAAGGGAGAGTGCCAGCCCGGGCAGCTTCAACGCCTGAGTTGGCGTATTATTCAGCGCCAGCATAACCTGGAAGATGGGGCTGTAACTCAGGCTGCGGGCCGGCTGCAATGCTTCCACCACCTGATCGAAAGGCAGCTCCTGATGAGCATAGGCCGCCAGTGTGCGTTCGCGAACCTGGGCAAGCAGTTCTGCCACCGTATGGCACTGACCGGGTGTAATACGCAAGGCCAGCGTATTGGCGAAAAAGCCCATCAGGTCTTCCAGCTCCCTGCGTGTCCGGTTGGCAACGGGGATGCCGATGACAATATCGTCCTGACCGCTGAGACGGGCAAGCACAACCGCCCAGGCCGCGAGCAGATTCATAAACAGGGTCGTGCCCTGACGTTGGCCTAATGTCTTGAGGGAAGTGAGGACATCAGCATTCAGATGGAAAGATACCCGGCTACCAGCATAGCTTTGTACTGACGGGCGTGGCCGGTCCGTGGGTAATTCCAGTAAGGCGGGCGCACCCTGCAATTGGGCACACCAGAAATCACGTTGTTCGGTAAGGTGGTCTCCCTGCAACTCATTGCGCTGCCAGACGGCATAGTCGGCATACTGGATAGGCAGGGGCGGTAAAGCTGCATCCTGACCCGCCAGAGCGGCCTGATAAAGCGCCGCCAGTTCACGAACCATGATGCCGATGGACCAGCCGTCGGAGATGATATGATGTTGGGTAAACAACAGCACATGTTCCTCATCAGCCAGTTGCAGCAATTGACCACGGATCAGCGGGCCCTGAGTGAGATCGAAGGGCGCACAGGCCGCATATTCGGTGAGTTCGGCAACGCGCTTGGCACGGGCCGTCTCGCTCAGGGAACGCAGGTCCAGACAAGGAAGTTCAAAACCACTGTCTGCGGGGTCAATCTGCTGGCAGGGTTGACCGTCAACCAGCGTAAAATGGGTACGCAGGCTCTCTTGGCGGGCGACCAGATTATCGAGCGCTGCGGTAAGGGCCTGAGGGTCAAGCTGACCGGTAAGTCGCAGTACCATAGGCATATGGTAAGCTTGACTGGCGGCAGGATCGAACTGGCCGAGGAACCACAACCGCTGTTGAGCAAAAGACAACGGTAAAGACATATGACGATCTGCTTTCCCTATCGGTAGATACAAAGAGTGATCACCGCGTTTTTTTAGTTGCTCTTTAAGCTTTTTCTCTAAAACGGCACGCTTTAGCATCTCAATATTTATATTAGCTTTGGTCATTGATTAGTATCTCCATCTAAAATCGCCATTAACTCTTCTATCGACATTGAATCAAGATCGCTTTTTACTGATTCAACATCATTTCCCCATGCAGAACTCACTTGAGCAGAGAGAATTACCTCTGCCAATTCTGATAATTTTGGGAATTGGAAAATTGAGACGATGGGTATATCGATAAAAAATTCGGTTTGTATACGTGCTATCAATTGCACGACCATGAGTGAATGACCACCTATCTCAAAGAAGTGATCATGTCGGCCGACACGTTCCAGTCCCAGCAAATCTTGCCAGATCTGGGCCAGCAGGGTTTCCAGTTC
>NZ_VCDP01000198.1:0-200 GCF_033949345.1 Xenorhabdus littoralis | reverse complement strand
GCCTATCTCCGGCCGCAGTCCGGCGTTGAACTGGTGCCGGCTGAATTGCGCCAACAGCTTACCCGGCATTTGGCTGAGTACATGATCCCCAGTGCCTTTGTGATGCTGGAGCGCTTCCCGCTCACGCCCAATGGCAAACTTGCCCGCCAATCACTGCCCGCCCCCGGCCAGTCTGCCGTGGCAATGCATGCTTATGAAGC
>NZ_VCDP01000197.1:0-295 GCF_033949345.1 Xenorhabdus littoralis | reverse complement strand
TCGGAGCATCAGCTAAGAGGACAATGTTTGGAGATAAAGTTAGATTGCCATCTAAGGACTTTGAGAAATTAAAAGATTTATCTGTATCTAGCATGAAAGTAAAATATCAAGCTGAAAAAAGAATGGCTGCAGCAACCGAAAAAATTGAGGAATTGGAAGAAAAGTATTACGAGGCTGATCGAAAGGCAGATAATGCTGAACTTCAATTCGGTTTACTGGAAAAAGAAGTAGATAAGCTAAAAAAACATCGAACAGAGGCTATTGTATATAAAAGTATCTTGCAAGATACAAACAG
>NZ_VCDP01000196.1:0-2785 GCF_033949345.1 Xenorhabdus littoralis | reverse complement strand
ATTAACGTCGGGCAGGGTTCGGCAGGCAGTGGGCGCGGGCTGGCGCTGCAATTACCGGAAGGCGTGGCACCGTTGCCGGCAGTGGAATTCCCGGCTCATCCCTACTGCCCTGTACTGGCACAGCAGGATGCCAGTCCGGTGATTAAGCCGGCCAAAAAGGAATAATGATAATGATGGATGACATGATGATCGAAACGCCAACAAACTGGCAAAAATGGTTGAATGAACCCAATGATGCGCCGGTGTTCTTTATCCTCAACTCGCTGGCAAAACCGAATCCGGTCGAACATTTTTACCTGAATGACTGGGTGGAGCGGGCATTTCCGCTCTACAGCGGTACACCGATGCGAAAGATGCTGAAACAAAGCCCGTGGCTGGTACAGGCTAAACCCCGCCAGTTATCCCAGATAGGCATGATGCTGGATCGCCATGCCATCAGTGACAATAGCTGGGGCTGGGCTTACCGCAGTGATGTCCCGTGGCAGGAACAGCTTGCCCACTGGCAACGGCGACAACTGGTGATGATGGATGGCGAACAGGTCCTGTTCCGTATCATGGACACCCGGGTCTTTGGCGCGATGATTCCCGCCTTCACGCCCAGTGACTGGTCACTGATGCTGACACCCGTCACGGAACTGATGATCGATATCCCACAACCGATACGGTTTTGCCGTCCCGAAGCCTGCGGAGAGGGTAACAGTGAAATCCCGTTTACGCTGGGTGAACATCTGCTAGCCGTTTGGTTACATTCTCCTTATGGTCTGAAAATGTTAACCAGCTCCCTCTACAATGAGTTATGGGAAAACCACGGAAAAATGGCAAGGCAACTGGATCAGCCCGAAGGCAGTCTGGAACAACGTATTGAAAGTTGGTTACGGCAAAAACTGGAAGCCGGGCAGCGCATTGAAAAAGTATCCAGTCAGGATTGTCTGCTGGCGATGGAACAGGAGAAAGAACGATGAGTAATCAAAACCCGATTTATAGCCGTGATTGTCAGGCAATACTTAAAGATGATTTGTACATTAAACTTGTCGAAGATAGCACGAATACACCGATACCTAATGTGCCTTACACATTGAAAAATAAAGAAATAGAACATGCAGGAACCAGTGATGGTCATGGCATGAAGCTTGAAGAAGGTTTAACCAGCACCCCCTTCACGGCCACAATAGATCCGCCTGAGTCAGTGTAACTTTTGCACCTTATTCAATAGACCCATGAGATGTGCAAAAAAAAAGATATACGCCCTATTAACAGGATGATAGTAAAAATATTTTTATCAGGGAGACGGAAATGATCGATATTTTAAAAAAGCATAAATATGATGATATGGCGTTACACCAAAGCACCCAGTCTGTCGCCGCATGTGATTGTCATTTCGAAGAAAAAGACGGCAAACAGATTAAAGTGATTGATGTCCCTATACTCACTTGTGAGTGTGTCTGGCGCAGGTATCAGAAAGAGGCTGAAGAGATTGTTGCCCCCGGTGGTGTGCTGATTGCTGACCCTAAAGAACGCAATAAACGAATTAATGCGGCTTATGCTAGTTTATGGCTGAACGATAACCGTTTCCAGTGGGCGGGTCTTGCTGCTTTTGCTTCTAAGCAAGTGGGGTGTGGTTTGTTGCATGCCACTAATATGCTCGAAAAGACACAAACTGAACACAATGCCATACAACGCAGCGCTGATAATGCAGGAAAGGGAAAAATAAAATGGAGCATTCCAGGGTTAATTACTGTGCGTGAAAATACGGATGATGCGCAAACCAAAAAAGAACTTGAGCAGGCACACGAAAGCAATCCAATTCCACTCTTTGATATACGCAGCCGTGGGGAATCATTAAGTCTGGTGCAGCAACAACTCAACTATGTATATGAAATGATGGCGTTGGGAAATACAACGTTATTTCTGGATGTCTATCCACTACATGCTTTTTACAAGCAACGTGGATTGCAGGAACTCAAAACTTGCTTAGATTTTCGTCATAAGATCTACGACAACAACCAATTCCCAATATTGTGGCCAATCGGGCAAGAGAAATTAACGTTTGGCCAATCCTATACAGAGCTCCTACAAACCTTTGAAACGATAGAAGCGGGAAATATTGCCAAAAGTGTTGAATATCTTGCATATCATGAGCAAGTCAATATATTACAACCTTCAATGTATAGTGATACCCATTTAGTCCGTTTATTGCGTAGCAATCATCTTTCCTATGTCATAGGTTTTCCCTCTGGTGCAACGGAAGCTATTGAGTTAACACTGGCGAGTCAGTGCCGACGCGTTGAGGATGGCAGAACTATCAAATTTAGTAGTAATCCACTGGCTGATCTTTCTGTCGTAGATCAGCGTATGCCTTTTGTGCTTAAAGCAGCAAAGCGTTTTGATGAGATGCTACATAATGACAGTAACCGAAGTTTGCTTGAAAAATCCCTACAGGATATAGCTTCAGGGCGAGGTGTAGAATGAGTCGGTTACAACACATAGTTTGGTGGCGCAGTGGCTTAATCTTTGCATTATTAATCATTCTTGGTCTAACAGTAGCCTATTTCTATTATTCTTTTTCTCGTGAGCCTGAAATAGCTCTGGTGATTGGCGAACCTTACGAGGATATGCGGCAGCGATCCAGTGCCGACATCGCTCCACATCTTCCGGGGCATGCTTGGTATAACGTCCCAAAGACAGATGCACGTTTACGCTTTACTGACCCAATGTATGGATTTGTTACCCCCCCTGCCCGATTTTTTACTGTTATGTTTGATGACGGAATAATCAATAGCGTACG
>NZ_VCDP01000195.1:0-1315 GCF_033949345.1 Xenorhabdus littoralis | reverse complement strand
AGCAATAAACGCGCCTTTCTTCTGGCTGCCAGTGAGTAATTTTTTCTCGCCATTCGGTTTGATGATCTGCGCCCCTGTGACTTTTCCGTCTGGTGTTATCAGTGCCAACACAGTTGAATTATCAGGCAATAATCTCTGATTAGGGCAGTGCAGCCCCTTTGCGGTCAGATAGGGAGATGGCGCGGTAACAGTTTGCGCCATCAGTGCCGCGACTCTGTCGGCAATCGGCTGTGTTGGATAGAGGTTTTCTTTGGCTGGTTTGGGTTCTGGCAAAGGCAATGCCAACGAGCCAGCAATGATTTTCACCGCCTCAGTAATCGATATCCCTTTGGTTTTTGCCACCAAATCCAGTCCATCGCCATAATTTGGGGCGTCACACTGACGGCAATACCAGTTGCCGTGATGGTGATCATCAATAAAGTGGAAACGGTCAGTGCCGCCGCAAATAGGGCAGGGGCCATGTTTACCCTTGGCTGGAGTATCAATGCCGCCCGCAGGCAGCAGATTTGCCCATGAATACATAGCCGATGCTTTCACGGTTTGGCAAAGTCATAGGGTGTGATGGGATTTTCCCGGTTCGCATCCAGATAATCTGCCCACCACTGCACCATCAGCCGCCGTTCCTCCAGATGTTTGGACGTGTGAATATAGACGGCTCTGACATTTTTCCTTTCAACATGGCTTAACTGGCGCTCAATGGCATCATCATTCCACAATCCGGATTCACCCATCGCCCCGCGAGCTATTGTTCTGAACCCGTGGCCGCACACTTCAGTTTGGGTGTTATAGCCCATGTTGCGTAAAGCACTATTGACGGTGTTCTCGCTCATGACTTTTTTGGGATCATGATCGTTGGGGGAACATCACGTCACAATTTCCACTCAATCCGTGTAATATTTTGATAAGCGAGATGGCCTGATGGCTTAAGGGTACAATGTGCCCGGTTTTCATCTTCACGCCCCGTTCAGAAAACCGGACGCCTTTAATGGGCTTTCTTGTGGCAGGAATTTTCCACACCGCGTTTTCAAGGTCGATTTCTTCCCAACGGGCAAACCTCAGCTCACTGGAATGGACAAAGGTTAATAGTGCCAGCTCGACGGCGATCCGGGTCAGTAAGCGTCCGGGATAAGAAGATAACCGGGTCAGAAAATCAGGCAAACTTTCATGGGGAAGAGCGGGATAATGACGGGATTTTACGGCGGTGAGTGCCCCGTCATATCATTGGTCGGGTTGAACTCCAGAATATCATTCTGGACAGCATAGAGCATAATAGCCGTGATTTGCCCTTAACGTGGTAATATCGAGTGTGCCAATA
>NZ_VCDP01000194.1:0-369 GCF_033949345.1 Xenorhabdus littoralis | reverse complement strand
GATAGCATCGGCATTAGTGGTTTTCACTAATTGATGTCGTTTGTTGTATTCGTACGTGGTGGTGTCTTTTAGCACCAGTTGGTTTTCTTCTGGCTGCCAGCTTTCTTGTTTGACCAACAACCCCACAGTGGAATAGTACCAGCAAAGTTGCTGACCATCCGGATACTGTGTCAGTATCCGGCGTCCCAGTTTATCGTACTGATAGGTCAGCGTTCGCCCGGTAAAATCGGTTTCCCGAATGATTTGCCCCGCAGCATCCCGCTCATAACGGTAGGTTTCGCCAGTGGAAACGGTGACCGAATTCAGTCGAGTCAGACGGTCGTAGCTAAAGTGCAGGGTGGTGCCATCCGGGCGGGTCATTTGGGTCAG
>NZ_VCDP01000193.1:0-785 GCF_033949345.1 Xenorhabdus littoralis | reverse complement strand
TTATATTCACGGCTTCCCTTACCCGGCATTTTCAGGGCCGCCGACAAACGCAGCCACAGCCCCGGATCAGCCTGTGCCAGCACCCGGGCTTCCAGTCCGGTTTGCGGGGCTGACCACCAGACTTTACAGGTGGGATAGCCACCCCGGCCTGTATCGGGCCGGCCATTGTCCCAGCTCGCCATCCACGGAAAATGCGCTCTGGGTGTCCGTGATTGCAGCATAGTGTAATCCCCCGACAGGAACGTCTGACTCCCCAGCCAGTCGATATCCTTCAGCACCGCGGGATCATCAGTTTGCCCCTGATCGCGTTGTTTCCACTGATAAAGCGCCAGGGCATAGCAATCGTGGGTAAAATCCTGCAATTCTGCTGCCAGGGCGGCGTTGGCAATACGGGTATGCTGCACTTCAAAACGCAGTTGCCGCAGATCCGGGCGACAGGGCACTGACGCGATCGCCGCCTGGGTCAGTCCTTTCGATAACCGGTGCACCACCGCCCACCAGACTGGCACGGCAGCCGTGTGTTCGCCCAGACTGGAAATCACCGGCGCATACCCCGTTTCCTGTGGTGATTTCGGCGTCCAGGTGCCGCAGGTTCTGGCCCGGGACGGATCATATTGCAGGGTACTGAGGCTGACCTGAACCAGCGGAACACAACAGGCGATCATGACAAAGAACGCCCCGTACAGGGTATTTTCGAGACGGGAGAGCGACCGGAGCCCCGCATTGCCTTCTTCCACGCTGTCTTCACGGATTTTCAGCCACAGCGCCATGATTTTAAACAACAA
>NZ_VCDP01000192.1:0-1138 GCF_033949345.1 Xenorhabdus littoralis | reverse complement strand
GCGGGTGGTTCTGATTGAATATTTGGCGGCAAATTTGATGCACACCACCGCGCAAATTGTGGACTATGTCTGGGCACACTGGCAGGTGACTTTCACCGTAGCCGGGATGACAAAATGGCTCCATCGTCAAGGATTCAGTTACAAAAAGCCGATGGGAACGCCGCATAAATTCGACGCGGATAAACAACAACAATTTATTGAGACCTACAACGCGTTGAAAGCAAAATGTGGTCAGCATGAGCCGATTTTGTTTATTGATGCCACGCATCCTACCCAATCCACAAAATTAAGTTACGGTTGGATGAAACGCGGAAGAGAACATGTCAAAGTAGTTAAAACCACAGGCAGCCGTACCCGTCTCAACCTCATGGGTGCACTCAATTTGCAGCGGATTGAAGAGACCGTTATTCGTGAATATCCGACGATTAACGCAAAAAATGTCGTCCTGTTTTTCGGTGCGATCCGAGAAACGTATCCGCTTTCACAAAAAATTCACATTATTCTGGATGGTGCGGGTTATCACCGTTCCGAATTAGTTCAATTTTTTGCCGAAGTGTTGAATATTGAGTTGCACTACCTGCCGCCTTACAGCCCGAACCTCAACCCAATTGAGCGATTATGGAAGTACGCGAATGAACAGATACGCAACAATGTCTATTTCCCGGATGCGAAAACATTCCGTGAAACATTTCATCATTTTTTTCATATCACCTTCCCCGAAAAAATACAGGCATTGGCTACTCGGTTGACGGATAATTTCCAAACTTTCATTTCTGCATCTTCAAGTTAATTGCGTATAGTGCATATAATCAACCCAGCAATGTGTGTGTAACTGGCATATTAATAGCATTAGGCGTGTCTTTTATAGACTTCCAACACGTAATATCTGAGACTAACTTCATTCGTTGCTCATTACGTACTAACACCATTTCATCCTTGATCACAATACCTGCTACCAGTTTCGGCTCTTTGCCATTATACAGTTTTGTTTTGGTCGGGTGCATTTGGTGTCCATACCTTTCAATAATCTGACGAGTTATGGATTTGAAAAGTGGATTTACGTGGTTTCCCGAGAAAGTAAGGTCATCGACATATAGGGTCATTCAAGCCTTGTACATTATTAACTAACCCGATATAT
>NZ_VCDP01000191.1:0-514 GCF_033949345.1 Xenorhabdus littoralis | reverse complement strand
AAAATCATCCGCACAAACTGCTGAATGCCCGCTGGCAGGTGGTCGGTATCAGTCACCACGGTCGCTGTCCGCAGGCACTGGGACACGATGGAGGCGAAGGCACCACGCTCAGCAATCATTTCAGTTTTATCGATGGCCTTACCGACTGGCGTCCGCCTTTCCACTACAAACCGCTGGCCGACGGCGATGAAACGGCAATGGTCGTCGGGCCGGAGGGGGAAGAAATCTTCGTCAATAAAGATGGCGCAATCAAAGTCCATTTCCACTGGAACCGCTATGATCCGCCTGATGATGGTGCTTCGTGCTGGGTGCGTGTCGCACAGGGCTGGAACGGCAACGGTTTCGGTTTTATGGCGATCCCACGTATCGGTCAGGAAGTCATTATCTCTTACCTCAACGGAGATATTGACCGGCCGATTGTTACCGGCTGTGTCTACAACGGCCTGAACCGCCCGCCACTGGATCTGCCTGCCCAGAAAACCCGCACCACCTTTAAGACCAAAACCCATAAAGG
>NZ_VCDP01000190.1:0-2111 GCF_033949345.1 Xenorhabdus littoralis | reverse complement strand
TTAGCCAGATAAATCAGAGATCTTGAAAAACACAATGCCAGCCAGAAAAAACCTTTTATCAACCCCCTCCCTATTAAAGAATTAGGGGGAAAACTGTTCACCTTTGAATATTTCCATTTAAATTCATATCGTTAAAGGGTGATGACTTGAAATTAAACTCATCATCACTCTTCACCCAACCCTTCACCTTCAAATCAAAAGGTGAACAGAGGTGAAGACTTGTGAACAGTTTTAAAATAACTATTCACCCTTTAATACCTTGATATATCTGATTTAAATTATAGGATGAATAGCGGTGAACACTTTTTTATATTTTTAGGAAATCTTTATCTGTGTGAAAAAAGTTATTCTTCTGGCAGGTTATTCCTTGTCAGTTTTGGCAGCCATTCGATGGCAGTGTCGATATTCAGATCCAGATTGCTGCGAATGCCCTGTTTACTTTTCTTACGCAGGTAATGTTGGTTGTATTCAGCCAGTGCGCCGGGCATATCCATACCGAATCGGGTCACGGAAACCGGTTTGTTCAGGTTGTTGCCTTTCATATAAGCAAGGTAAGCGTGATAGAGGTATTTGCAGGGATTAAATGGCACGATTTCCGCATTGCCGATTAACAAACCATCAGCTTCATGAGAAGCCACCAGATAACCGCAAAAATCAACCAGTGGATCTGTACCGCGTTTGATATCCAAAGCCTCTTCGGATTTTTGTTGCTCTGCCAGTAAACGCCTTGCAGTTTGTGGATCAGCAAACCGATGAAGCAGTTGCCGGATAATCACAGGCAATTCCGCCGCGATTTTATCCCGCAGAAACGGATCACGTTCGTTTTCCGGCACGACTTCGGAGAAGTTGAAAATCACCCGACGCCGCGACACTCCGCCACTGCGATCACTGAAACTCATAGCGTTATTGTTCACCGCCAGCACCACAGCAGGAATTCGGGTTGAATAAGGCTGTTTGTGCTTCGGGTCAATGGCGACTTCATCCCCGCCTGTAATGGCTTTGATACCGGAGCCATCGCCTACATAGCGGGTCTGGTCGGGCAGAATAATCAACGAATAGCCGACAATCAGCGCCCGTTCCCGTGGATTTTCCAGTGCGGCCATGCTAGCGGAAACGGTATTGCCTTTCCCTGCCAGCATCGCGCAGATTTCAGCAAAGATACTTTTACCACTACCTCCGGCTCCGGTGACTTCCAGAAATAACTGCCAGTCGTAACGGTTTGCCAGCACCATAAACAGTGCGGCCAGCACTCTTTCTGCCTTGCTTTCACAGTTAGCTGTTGCACGGTTAAGCCAGTACCAGAACTGAGGTGCATGGCTTTGCAGGGTTTCCCCCGAAACGGGGGAATTGAATTCAACGTCGTTAGCAAGCAGCAGCCAGTCATGTTTGTGATGAGGCCGGAACTGACCGATTTTTAGATCGAATACGCCATTACGGAACCCGATTAAATGGCGCTCTGGCGAGTTCATCATGGGAAGCTGTAATTTCAGTGCATCCACAGCAGCGCTGATACCGTGCGGTGAGTACGGCATTTTTTCTTCCATAAAAGCCGCCACCATTTCCCGCTGTAAATCGCGGTTACTGACCGGACACCAGACA
Organism: Xenorhabdus littoralis; assembly: GCF_033949345.1. NCBI lineage: Bacteria > Pseudomonadati > Pseudomonadota > Gammaproteobacteria > Enterobacterales > Morganellaceae > Xenorhabdus > Xenorhabdus littoralis. The sequence goes on along the minus strand of NZ_VCDP01000190.1, from coordinate 512 downwards.
ATACCATCGTAGTGATGAACGGTTTCCGAAGCGCCATCCAGTGCCAAATCACCGTCATAACGTGCCAGTAACACTTCTCCGCGCTGGCTGGCGCCCATCTGACATAAGGTTAGTTTTGACGATTCGGCATCCTTGGGCTGAATGATCGCTTTTTTCGTTATGGGAGCCGGTTGATAAAGCCCCTGAGCAAACGCCAGCTTTGCCGTTTCTACACCGTGTTGTTGGCGGTAGTCGTCCCAATCGGCTTTATATTCTGTCGGTGGCAATGTGATCCAGCCATTCACCGCAATAGCCGCTTTTTCTGCCGAGATCTTGCCAGTATTCACTTTCAGTTTACCTTTCTTATCCAGTTCACCGGGGTAATGCCAGTCGTTATCGGCGGCAATAATAATTTTCATGCCCGGCCAGCGTTCCCTGACTGATTGTGCAACGGAGAGCAAATTGCCTGCATCCAGAGCCGCCAGAACAGCCCCTTCGCATAGCTGGTTAACTGTGAGTGCCGTGGCGTAACC
>NZ_VCDP01000189.1:0-525 GCF_033949345.1 Xenorhabdus littoralis | reverse complement strand
CTCCATGCGTGCCCCATAGACTTCTTTGAATTCCCACAAAACTTTGCGATCCGAGGTAGACATATCCAGTTTGACAAAGGTGGACTGGCTGACAAAACAGGCCATAGCGTCATTAATTAACCGGCAGAAACGGTACATCTCCCCCGGATTAGCGTAACAATCGGGGTTCAGGGTCAGTGACAACAAATGTCCCCGAATGGGGTTGCCTCGCTTCATTCGGTCGATCAGGCTCTCTTCCACCTGCATAATGCCGTCAATATGCCGCTGGATATGGCGGCTCAGGGGGCGATTAAATTCGGCATAATAGTCAAACAGGCGGAGAAAATGCTGAATTCCCTCTGTGGTAAACAGCAAAACGGGTGGGCTGGCGAGGCAGGAAAGCAGCGGCCAGCCGGAGTTATCCTGCAACATCGGTGGGTGATCCGTGGTGACCGGCGTAATATTGTGCACGCTGAGATGTGAAGGTGAACCTTCCTGCATCACCGTGATGGCGCTTTTTTCTAGTGCCATTGCGGATTCATGGTA
>NZ_VCDP01000188.1:0-477 GCF_033949345.1 Xenorhabdus littoralis | reverse complement strand
GCCGTCTGGCTGATAGTGCGGTTTTTGCTGCGACAGGCTTCTGCCACGGTATCCAGCCAGTGAGGATCGAGAATCTCGGCATCACGGCAGGTCAGCGGTTCATCGTGTTGCGCATAGATATTGCCCCGCACCCGCCCATGTTCATCCCGAATGCGCTTGCATAAACTCAGCCAGCCGGTTATTCGCAACATCAGCAATACCCGGCTGACGGTTTCACGCGAGGCTTTGCCTTTATAGGGCGAGGCCAGCAGCACCTGCAATTCATCGTAGCTGGGGAAAACCGCCCCTTCATTTTGTTGCGCATACAAACGGATCATCATCCAGCCCGTTTTATCCAGCGGTGACAGGCGATCATCCAGTAACAGGCGACGGGGATAGGCATCCTGAATGTTACCCATAAACAGCAGACCACTGCGCAGCTGTGAAACGTCATCGCCGGTACGTTGTTCCAGACGGCTTTTCATTTTGGCAATGGTG
>NZ_VCDP01000187.1:0-1041 GCF_033949345.1 Xenorhabdus littoralis | reverse complement strand
CGTCGCAATAGGGGGGCAGCTTGTGCATACAGTTTTCCCTCCCGTGCCCGTTTCATCATCGCCAGCAGCCAGCCGACCGGATTGCCGATTTTGCCTGCACGCAGCGCTCTATCCAGACAGTCTAGGACGATTTGAGCCTGTTCAGCGGGCAGTGCCTGTAATTGACTGGTCAGCATGGTGACATCTTCCAGCTCCAGTTGTCGACAAAGCCCTTCTGGCAAAAAAAGGGCAGACCGGGGATCTACGTATGTTTTTTTATTCACACTCTGTGTGAAAGAACGTACATAACGGTTCGGTTTAGTGGAATCGCTATAACTCGATGATTTTATACTGAGTTCGGAAACCGAATTCGGCTTAGTGGGCACCTCTTTTTGGCTCAGTTCGTTTTCCGAATCCGGTGTCATTTCCCTGAGTTCGGTGTGCTGTTTGGCTTGTTGAAGCGTCTGCCTCATGACCCTTTGCTGTGGTGTCTGCACGGCATTCAAGCGCGCTTCCAGTAAACAGAGATGACTATGGCGATGACGCATCATCGGATCTTCCTTAATGTCAGCCAGCACCGACCAGGCTGTCTGGCTGATGGTGCGATTTTTACTGCGACAGGCTTCTGCCACAGTATCCAGCCAATGAGGATCAAGCATTTCGGCATCGCGACAAGTCAGTGGCTCATCATGCTGGGCATAGATATTGCCCCGCACCCGCCCGTGCTCATCGCGGATGCGCTTGCATAAACTCAGCCAACCGGTTATTCGCAACATCAGCAGAACTCGGCTGACGGTTTCACGGGAGGCTTTGCCTTTATAGGGTGAGGCCAGCAGCACCTGCAATTCATCGTAGCTGGGAAAAACCGCCCCTTCATTTTGTTGCGCGTACAGGCGGATCATCATCCAGCCCGTTTTATCCAATGATGACAGGCGATCATCCAGTAACAAGCGGCGGGGATAGGCATCCTGGATGTTTCCCATAAACAGCAGACCACTGCGCAGCTGTGAAACGTCATCGCCTGCGCGTTGTTCCAGACGGGTTTTCATTTTGGCAATGGTG
>NZ_VCDP01000186.1:0-728 GCF_033949345.1 Xenorhabdus littoralis | reverse complement strand
GCAGGGGGGGCTTATGCGGTGGCCACCGGCGCAGCGGCACCTTTTGCGGTGGGTGTCGCGGCGGGGATGGCGGGGGCGGAATTAGGCATGATGGTGGGGGAACCCCTCGGTCATGCCATTGCTGCCGGCTTGGGCATGAGTAAAGTGGCAACAGAAGGAGAAAATCCGGCCCGGGTGGGGGATGCCATCGCTCACCAGAATAAGAATGCCGGGCTTTGGGGGGCTTTGGGCGGTATCTTGTTGGGCGCGGTGGTGGCGGTGGCCGTTATCGCAACGGGCGGGGCCGGATTACTGGTGATAGCCGCTGCCGCTGCCGCCGGCGGTTTTGTGGGCGGGGCCTGTGCCGCTGCCGGGGCGGCCATCGGTCAGTACGGCAGCAACAAGGGCGACATTGCCAAGGGGTCGCCGAATGTGTTCTTTGAGGGTAAGCCCGTGGCCCGGGAAGGTGATCCGGTCGTGTGCAGTGATCATCCGCCCGGGGCCATTGCGGAAGGGGCGAAGACGGTGTTTGCTAACGGCAAGCGCATTGCCCGGCTGGGCCACCGCACCACCTGTGATGCGAATATCAACAGTGCGGCCGGGTCGATTACGATCACCAAGGAAACGGCCGGTGACCTGCTGATTATGGAAGAAAGCAACAAGGCATTGCAATGGGCAGTGGTGCTTGCCGGCTTGATGCCGCTGCCACGCAACAAGAAGGGGGTGACTAAGCAGGAGAAGCCTAAGGA
>NZ_VCDP01000185.1:0-1149 GCF_033949345.1 Xenorhabdus littoralis | reverse complement strand
TTTTACTTTTTATGTTAGAAATTTTTATCCGGCAGGTTAATTTATTGTACACATTCATCAATGAAATTAATTAACCAATTAGATGAAATTTTCGTCTGATTTTGGCGGAATATGGGGGAATTAGCGGAGTATGCGCGAGAATTCAGGCAAAAATAAAGATGGCAGGAACAGTCAACGGTTTGACTCCTTTATGCCTAACCGTTAATATCTTTTTCTACAAAAACGATCCATCGCCTGTCAGGATCGCCTTCGGGTGGCGAAGTAAAACTCCTGTAGCCTGAAAGGGAGAGCAAGAATGCGGTACATCTGTGCACCTTTGGAAACAGGTATTGTCAGACATAAACCCCTTGTCTAACGATGAAGGTTTTTTAAACTAAAAAAGACCCCAAAAGGGTGATTTTATACTGTTATCTAAGTGCATTAAACGCTGAATCATGCACTTCACGCCAGACCACAAATTTATTCTGATACACCACATTCATACTGCCACGATTACTGTTTGAAATATTCAGCAGACAACTTTTCTGCACCCAAATAATTAACGCATAGCTTCCATTTGACACTTCACCTTACGGTGCTTGCTGTGCCTGCTGGCATTTCAACGTTCGCACGACTTTTGCTGATTGTTTGCGGATTTAAGGCGTCACTTTTTGCCGGTTTACCGCTGAAAGTGACGCCGCAGCAAAAGGACACCCTGACAATGACAGGCTCACGCCTGCTTAACCACACAGTGCATCTGACACTGCATTCTATAGATTGGAAAATCATCAAAAGCAACTGTCTTGACCAACAAAATTACGGAGTAACCTGACGATATCGAGGCTGGCACTTTGCCGGTGGGGATGACCTGTTAATACAGGCGGCAGTACCGCGTACTCAACCGATACCCCGCAATACCTCAACACGCGTTCACTCTGGCGCACAGATATCCGTCAGGGGCAAAGCCGGTATTTCCTGCTTTGCCCGCCCTGTCGCGCGCCAGAGATCGCATATTGAAAGGTTGAGTAAGGAGAAATCGATGAGTCGATTGATTAAGGAATTAAAGTTTTTTGCCCGTCAGGGTGGTGGCAGCCATAAAACCTGTCATGACCGCATTCGGATTGCGGGGCGTTTAGGCGCGTTGTTATTAAGTCTGAATATTCAGGTTAA
>NZ_VCDP01000184.1:0-2230 GCF_033949345.1 Xenorhabdus littoralis | reverse complement strand
TTGGGAAGGCGATGATGACAACATATTGCTGACAGTCTGGATATTACTGGCGATCACATTGGGTGTACCAGATTCTGAGGCATCATTATTTTTATTCAAATCCTTTTCTTTATTGGCATTTGAATTCAAAAATCTTTTACTTGACCCGTTAACGCTAAAATCTATATTTTCTTTATTATCTATTTTATTAGTTGTCAGGTGCCCCTCTGCAAAGGCATTCATCATTGTAGACGGTAGCAGTAACGAGTAAATGACACTAAAAAAAACAATGGCCTTACTAATATATGAAGACATATAAGAGCACCTCAGAAAAAATTATTATTTACCATCTCATTTTTGATGACTAACTCATAAAAATGAGGTTATCGCCCTAATTTCATATATTAGAAAATACTGTGGATTATGTGATGAAGAATAGTTATTGGCTGATAGATAAACGTTATCGTCTAATATTTATGGGGATAAATTAAGTATGTAGCAGCAGACAAATCCGGTTCACCGAATGAAAAGGCGAATTTTCAGTTCCTGTTCGGAAATGTCACAACCCTGCGTTTGAACTCCGGAATATATCGTTATCTTGTCATAATGACCTTGCTTTCGTTGATTTAATTTGAAAGCAAGGCGGCGCATTAAATCAAGGACTGATCACTCCAGCACTTTTACGGCTTTTTAAAATTTATCGGTTTAGAGCAGGTGTCACTAGAGGTCGGACCTATACTAACTATATACAGACAAACTATCACATCAGTTGCCGGAGTTATACTCGGGTCACTTATCAGTTTCACTTCTAATTTTCCACCAGCGCCTACATTCATTTCCCCTGCTGGTAATAAAGAGAGTCCTTTTTCAAACGTTGGTTCTTTGAACCGCCATTTAAATTTAAGATCTTCGCCAAATGGAGTACCTTTGGGGGGGGAAATGGTAGCGCGAGTTACTATACTGCTAAGGGTATAACTCCCACCAAGAGGCTCGACACTGGGTGGATCAATATTTATTTTATCAAACTGTGGCCATTTGAACATTACAGAGCCATCATCACTATGATTTACATTGTTATCGGTAGAAGCGGTCACAACCACAAATGGAGATGTCAGTGTGCTAGCTGCACTGGTGATTGTTGCGTATGCTTCCCCATTCTCATCCGTTTGTGTTATCTGTGGCGTCTTGAATATGACATTTTGCGAAGCTTCTTTATTCACTGTCCAATGTATGGTTTTGTTCTTCAATTTATTACCCCCAGCATCCTCGAGAGTTGCGATGTAATCAAAGGTATCACCCACCGTTTTCATTCTCTCCGCCGTATCCGGATGGTTATCGTTTACTCCAACTATTGTTACTTTTAGCTTGTCATCTTTGGGGTCTGGAGCAATAAATGTCATGTTATTTGAGGAAATCCCATACCATGCACCGCTGTAGAGTGTAATCTCTAACTTTTCTACGGGTACTTTACTTGTCAATGTAGCCGTTACTTTTCCATCTTTATCTGTCCTATAACCGTCTTTAAGATCGAAAGAATAGTTTGGATCATGGCTCACATCTTTATCATTATGTGTAAGAGTCCACCTTAGATTAGGGATATCCTTGTTAGGCACTATAACCTTCTTATTCAAATCATGACCATCAACGATAAGACCCTGAACGATAAATTTTTTCGTACCATCAGCGATCTGAGTCCAAGGAGGATATACGTATGGTGGTTCAACTGGTTCCAGAATGCCGCCAAAAACTCGATAAGCCAAAAGATCCCAAGTAAAGGAGACTACCTCGACTGCTTTAACAGGTGGTTTGTTTTCAATGGAAAGTGAAACTGTAATATTTTTTACTTCAGCGTGACTGGCTAACGTGGCGGTTAATTCTCCCTTCTCATTTGTTGTGACATCGCCATTGGGCGGGTTCCAAATCAGTTCTTTGTTATCCTTATCTATGATCCACTTCACATTAGCAATTTTCTGGTTTACCACCGGTTTGCCATCACCACCTAAAACAGTCGCTGTGTAGGTATAGGTTTGTGTGCCATCGCCGACTTGTGACGGTACTTTCGGTGAAACGTCAACGGCTTCTCCTATATGGAAAAGCGCCGGGTTATCTTCAAAGCTCACGGCACCGACCTGTGTTTTTTCCATGCCGCCCGCTTGCAGGAATACTTTCGCCTCCTTGACGGGTTTACTGCTCACTAATGCGGCCTCTAATTGCCCTTTATCATTGGTTGTCGTTGTTGGAGCAGGTTTAC
>NZ_VCDP01000183.1:0-516 GCF_033949345.1 Xenorhabdus littoralis | reverse complement strand
AAAAAATCATCCGCACAAACCGCTGAATGCCCGCTGGCAGGTAATCGGTATCAGCCATCACGGGCGCTGTCCACAAGCACTGGGACACGATAGAGGCGAAGGCACCACGCTCAGCAATCATTTCAGTTTTATCGATGGCCTTGCCGACTGGCGTCCGCCGTTCCACTACAAACCGCTGGCAGACGGCGATGAGACAGCAATGGTCGTCGGGCCGGAAGGGGAAGAAATCTTCGTTAATAAAGACGGTGCGATTAAAGTCCATTTTCACTGGAACCGCTATGACCCGCCCGATGATGGTGCGTCTTGTTGGGTTCGTGTCGCACAGGGCTGGAACGGCAACGGCTTCGGTTTTATGGCGATCCCGCGTATCGGTCAGGAAGTGATTATCTCCTATCTTAATGGTGATATTGACCGGCCCATCGTCACCGGCTGTGTTTACAACGGCCTGAACCGCCCACCGCTGGATTTACCGGCGCAGAAAACCCGCACGACTTTCAAGACCAAAACCCATAAAGG
>NZ_VCDP01000182.1:0-286 GCF_033949345.1 Xenorhabdus littoralis | reverse complement strand
TATACCAAACTGTCTAGTTTGGATTTATAATCCATACGATGACAACAAGATAGAATTTAATTTTAGATATGTGCTGTTTTTTGCGAATTAATTCTGGTTAATCTCATGGTAGTTGATTGGCATCAAGTAGCTGACTTTCATCAGCAAATGCTATTTGATTACAATAAAATATGTGAATAACAAAAAAAATTCATATATTGTAATTGCTTAAACAAAATGATTTGTAGCGTGTAATGAAATTTGACTTAGGTCATATTATGTAGGATTATGTTTACAGTTTGGTATA
>NZ_VCDP01000181.1:0-1106 GCF_033949345.1 Xenorhabdus littoralis | reverse complement strand
GCGCTGTCCCAGCTTAACCGGCAGGTCGAAAACCGTTCCGATAAACGTCCTAACAATGGTGACCTGCGTGATTCCGGTTCACTGGAGCAGGACGCCGACCTGATACTGCATCTCTATCGCGATGAAGTCTATCACCCGGACACACCCGATACGGGTATCGCCGAAATCATTATTGGTAAGCAGCGCCAGGGCCCAACGGGCGCGGTTCGTGTGGGATTTGACGGTCAGTATACGCGGTTTTCGGACTTATCAGCAGACCGTGATGGTTACGGGGGGTAAATGATGGCACGGCAACATCTCAATATGGGCAATGCCCTGTTACAACAAGGGCGCCAGGCCGCGGCGACACTCAGTGAACAACCCCCTGTGTCGGAAATGCCGATGGTACTGACGCTGGATCAACTCCGCCCCAATCCGGATAACCCCCGTACCAGTCGGAATCCGCGTTACGACGATATCAAAGCCTCCATCAAAGCGCGCGGGCTGGATACGGTGCCGAAAGTCACCCGCGATCCGGAAGGTGAAGATGTCTATATCTTCAGCGACGGCGGCAATACCCGCTATCAGATTTTGTCCGAACTGTGGCAGGAAACCGGCGATGAGCGTTTTTATCGTGTTCACTGCCTGTTTAAACCGTGGCCGGGCAGATTGCAGTGTGTTATCGGGCATCTGGCGGAAAATGAACTGCGGGGCGACCTGAGTTTTATTGAAAAAGCATTAGGGATCAGCAAGGCCAGAGCCATTTACGAAGAGCAAAAGCAAAAAAGAATCACCTTGCGTGAATTGTCCGCGCAGCTTAATGCGGCCGGTTTTCCCGTCAGTGCCAGCCATATCAGCCGGATGGAAGATACCGTGCAATACCTCTATCCGTGGATACCTAATTTGCTGGCATCCGGGCTGGGAACCCCCCAGATACGTCCTTTATTGGTGCTGCGTCAGAATGCAGAGGCTGTCTGGCAGCAATATATCTTCAGTATAAACCCGGAACCTGCCGTCACCTTTGATGAAGTCTTTGGTACCTGTTGCCGCAAATTTGATGCACTGGAAGACTGGGCACCGGAGATGTTTCTTGATGAACTGATCGGTGATTTATTGCAGGTACTGCC
>NZ_VCDP01000180.1:0-1105 GCF_033949345.1 Xenorhabdus littoralis | reverse complement strand
GCGCTGTCCCAGCTTAACCGACAGGTCGAAAACCGTTCCGATAAACGTCCTAACAATGGTGACCTGCGTGATTCCGGCTCACTGGAGCAGGACGCCGACCTGATACTGCATCTCTATCGCGATGAAGTCTATCACCCGGACACACCCGATACGGGTATCGCTGAAATCATTATTGGTAAGCAGCGTCAGGGTCCAACGGGCGCGGTTCGTGTGGGATTTGACGGGCAATATACGCGGTTTTCGGACTTATCCGCAGACAGTGATGGTTACGGGGGTAAATGATGGCACGGCAACATCTCAATATGGGCAATGCCTTGTTACAACAAGGGCGTCAGGCAGCAGCGATATGTAATGAACCACTCCCTGCGTCGGAAATGCCGATGGTACTGACACTGGATCAACTCCGCCCCAATCCGGATAACCCCCGCACCAGTCGGAATCCGCGTTACGACGATATCAAAGCCTCCATCAAAGCGCGCGGGCTGGATACGGTGCCGAAAGTCACCCGGGATCCGCAAGGTGAAGATGTCTATATCTTCAGCGATGGCGGCAATAGCCGCTATCAGATTTTGTCCGAACTGTGGCAGGAAACCGGCGATGAGCGTTTTTACCGGGTTCATTGCCTGTTTAAACCGTGGCCGGGCAGATTGCAGTGTGTTATCGGGCATCTGGCGGAGAATGAGCTGCGCGGAGATCTGAGTTTTATTGAAAAAGCATTAGGGATCAGCAAGGCCAGAGCCATTTACGAAGAGCAAAAGCAAAAAAAAATCACCTTGCGTGAATTGTCCGCGCAGCTTAATGCGGCCGGTTTTCCCGTCAGTGCCAGCCATATCAGCCGGATGGAGGATACGGTGCAATACCTGTATCCGTGGATGCCGAATCTGCTGGCGTCCGGGCTGGGAACGCCTCAGATACGCCCTTTATTGATGCTGCGCCAGAATGCCGAGGCCGTCTGGCAACAATATATCTTCAGTATAAACCCGGAACCCGCCGTCACCTTTGATGAAGTCTTTGGAGCCTGTTGCCGCAAATTTGATGCACTGGAAGACTGGGCGCCGGAGATGTTCCTTGATGAACTGATTGGGGATTTATTGCAGGTACTGCC
>NZ_VCDP01000179.1:0-542 GCF_033949345.1 Xenorhabdus littoralis | reverse complement strand
AGCTTGCCCCCGCCGTTTTGGATATCACCCTCCGACGTCACATTCAATGCGGACAGCCCCTGCAACGTGCCGCGCTGGTTATCGATGGTGCCCGTCGTGTTCACGGTCAGCGCTTGTTCGGACAGCAGTTTGCCGTCGCTGTTATCGAGGCTCTGCGCAATGACATCTACCTGTTTACCGCTTTGGGCCGTTCCGCTGTGGTTATCCCAGTGGCCCTGGGTGCGAATATCCAGCGCGTCAGCCGCGTCGAAAAGTCCGTGCTGATTATTAATCGACTGATGACTGTCAAGCAGCAAATGTCCCTTGCTGACGATCTTACCCTGTGCATTGTTCAGGTGCTGTGCCGTCAATTGCAGCACTTCTCCCCGTATGTCACCGGACTGGTTATTGATGTTGTCGACGGCGTTCAGGGTCAGCTTTTGTTCGGCCGACAGTTTGCCGCTGCTGTTATCAATGCTGTGGGCGGAGACATCAACCTGTTTGCTGCCTTGCAGGGTACCGCCGTGGTTATCAATGCTATAAGCGGAGACGTCAACCTGCTT
>NZ_VCDP01000178.1:0-606 GCF_033949345.1 Xenorhabdus littoralis | reverse complement strand
CCTGCATTTTTGCAGGACCAAGCGTCGCAATAGGGGGGCAGCCTGGGCATACAGTTTTCCCTCCCGTGCCCGTTTCATCATGGTCAGTAGCCAGCCGACCGGGTTGCCGATTTTGCCTGCACGCAGCGCTCTGTCCAGACAATCCAAGACGATTTGAGCCTGTTCAGCGGGCAGGGCCTGTAATTGGCCGGTCAGCATGGTGACATCCTCCGGCTCCAGTTGTCGGCAAAGTCCTTCTGGCAAAAAAAGAGCAGACCGGGGATCTACGTATGTTTTTTTATTCACACTCTGTGTGAAAGAACGTACATAACGGTTCGGTTTAGTGGAATCACTATAAGTCGATGATTTTATACTGAGTTCGGAAACCGAATTCGGCTTAGTGGACACCTCTTTTTGTCTCAGTTCGGTTTCCGAATCCGGTGTCATTTCTCTGGGTTCGGTGTGCTGTTTTGCTTGTTGAAGGGCCTGCCTCATGACCCTTTGCTGTGGCGTCTGCACGGCATTCAACCGCGCCTCCAGTAAGCTGATATGACTATGACGATGGCGCATCATCGGATCTTCCTTAATGTCAGCCAGCACCGACCAGGCCGTCTGGCTGATAGTGCG
>NZ_VCDP01000177.1:0-751 GCF_033949345.1 Xenorhabdus littoralis | reverse complement strand
ATTGATTCCAAAGGGGCGACCGGCGTGATGAGTGAGCTGGTTGTACTGGCGGCCACGCAGGGCGTTCTGGGGGTTATCAAGCCTATTTTACCCGACGTCCGTGAGTTCCTGCGCGGCACCCTGCGGATGCTGACCCGGCTCCGGCCTTTTGAAAACTACGGTATCCGCCTGCCGGCTATCCAGATACTGGTCAACGGGATTGAAGGAACGAATCTCGACCGGGATACGCTGAGTGAACTGGTCGACATTATCAATAATCAACGGTATGACGCTTCCTCACTGGGCGGCAGGCAGGTTTACCAGCTGCTGGAAACCCGGATAGACCTGCTGGACATCTACAAACTGGGGCATGTCCGTGCGCAGCCCGTTCATCGTCTTGAGTATAAAACCAGCCGAAAAAGCCCGGCTGCCGCGCAAACCATGCACCGCCTTGCCTGTGAGTTGGTGCCCTTATGGGCGGAAAAATTCGATGCGGTATTGACTGCGCAACCGACGGGAGAAGCGCAATGAATGTTATCTGGCGGGCGGTTTGTTTTCGTTATGAGCATGTTGAATTACTGTTCAGTGATGATGAGTGGTTTGTTTTTGTGGATGCGCCGGATCGTGAAACCGTGCAGGCGAAACTCCAGGTCTTATTGCCGGCTGTTCTCGACGCTTCCCCGGAAGGGGTAGAGCACTATTATCCCCGCAATGAAGCGGAGCTGCGCAGGCAGGCCATGCGCCCCGATGCATCTCCGGATTTGGCGTTGCT
>NZ_VCDP01000176.1:0-1111 GCF_033949345.1 Xenorhabdus littoralis | reverse complement strand
TGTCTAAAGAAAAGTTTGAACGTTCAAAACCGCACGTTAACGTTGGTACTATCGGCCACGTTGACCACGGTAAAACTACCCTGACAGCTGCAATCACCACCGTTCTGGCAAAAACCTACGGCGGTAGCGCTCGTGCATTCGATCAGATCGATAACGCACCAGAAGAAAAAGCGCGTGGTATCACCATTTCTACTTCTCACGTAGAATACGATACCCCAACTCGCCACTATGCGCACGTTGACTGCCCAGGCCACGCCGACTATGTTAAAAACATGATCACGGGTGCGGCTCAGATGGACGGTGCGGTTCTGGTTGTTGCTGCAACTGATGGCCCAATGCCACAGACTCGTGAGCACATCCTGCTGGGTCGTCAGGTAGGCGTTCCATACATCATCGTGTTCCTGAACAAATGTGACATGGTTGATGATGAAGAGCTGCTGGAACTGGTAGAAATGGAAGTCCGTGAGCTGCTGTCTCAGTACGATTTCCCAGGCGACGACACGCCAATCATCCGTGGTTCTGCTCTGAAAGCGCTGGAAGGCGAAGCAGAGTGGGAAGCTAAGATCATTGAACTGGCTGAAGCACTGGATTCTTACATCCCAGAACCAGAGCGTGACATTGACAAGCCATTCCTGCTGCCAATCGAAGACGTATTCTCCATCTCCGGCCGTGGTACTGTAGTCACAGGCCGTGTTGAGCGTGGTATCGTTAAAGTAGGTGACGAAGTTGAAATCGTTGGTATCAAAGATACAGCGAAAACAACTTGTACTGGCGTTGAAATGTTCCGCAAACTGCTGGACGAAGGCCGTGCGGGCGAGAACGTAGGTGTTCTGCTGCGTGGTACTAAACGTGACGAAATCGAACGTGGTCAAGTATTGGCTAAACCAGGTTCAATCAAGCCACACACTACGTTCGAATCAGAAGTTTATATCCTGAGCAAAGATGAAGGTGGCCGTCATACTCCATTCTTCAAAGGTTACCGTCCACAGTTCTACTTCCGTACAACTGACGTAACCGGTACTATCGAACTGCCAGAAGGCGTAGAGATGGTAATGCCAGGTGACAACATCAACATGATCGTTACCCTGATTGCGCCAATCGCAATGGACGA
>NZ_VCDP01000175.1:0-2644 GCF_033949345.1 Xenorhabdus littoralis | reverse complement strand
GTAAACCTGCTCCAACAACGGCAACCAATGATAAAGGGCAATTAGAGGCCGCATTAGTGAGCAGTAAACCCGTCAAGGAGGCGAAAGTCTTCCTGCAAGCGGGCGGCATGGAAAAAACACAGGTCGGTGCCGTGAGCTTTGAAGATAACCCGGCGCTTTTCCATATAGAAACAGTTGATGTGTTACCGAAAGTACCGTCACAAGTCGCCGATGGCAAACAGATCTATACCTACACAGCAACTGTTTTAGGTGGTGATGGCAAACCAGTGGTAAACCAGAAAATCTCTAATGTAAAGTGGAGCATAGATAAGAGTAACAAAGAACTGATTTGGGCCCCTCGCAATGGTGATGTTACAACAAATGAGAAGGGAGAATTAACCGCCACGTTAGCCAGCCACGCTGAAGTAAAAAATATTACAGTTTCACTTGCTATTGGAAACAAATCACCGGTTCAGGTGCCTTATTCAGTTTCTTTTACAGATAACCCGGCGCTTTTCCATATAGGAGGAAGAGCCGTTGACGTTTCACCGAAAGTACCGTCACAAGTCGGCGATAGCAAACATATCTATACCTATACAGCAACTGTTTTAGGTGGTGATGGCAAACCAGTGGTAAACCAGAAAATTTATAATGTAAAGTGGAGCATAGATAATAATTCGGAATGGCTGATTTGGAACCCTCCCAATGGCGATGTCACAACAAATGAGAAGGGAGAATTAACCGCCACATTAGCCAGTTTCGCTGAAGTAGACAATATTATGGTTTCACTTGCCATTGGAAAGCAACCACCGGTTGATGCGGTTCAAACCGTTTCCTTTACTCCACTGTATGTTATTAAAGGCGGCACTGTGCATGATATTGAGCCGAAAGACACGACGACTTTGCCTGTCGGTGAATATTTTACCTTTAAGGCTCTTCTCGTTGATAATTCAACTCACATACCGCAACGAAATACAACGCTTCCAGTTGTAGAGTGGGATTTTTGGCTTTCACCATACTTAGATAAACCTCTAGATCCAAGCCAAAGGGCAAATATCACTTTTAAAGATAGCGGTAGAACAACAGATTCTGAAGGATACTTCACGTTAACCTTCACTAGCAAAGCCGCCATCAAAAATGTCACGGCTTCTATCCGAATTGTAGACAAAAATCGCAACATGATCCCATCAACTCCTCCCGTTTCTTTTGAAGATAATCCTAAAGATTATCATGTAAAAGATAACCATATCGCGGTTGAATCTACGCCTCCCGGTAATAAAGTTCTAACTTCTGACGGTAAGCAAAAATTTACCTATACGGCGGTTGTTGTGGGTAGCGATAGTCAGCCTTTAGAAGAAGGAACTGAAATTGATAATGTCCTGTGGGAGATAGATCCAAACGGAAAAACAGGGCTCAATTTTGAGCCTGAAAATGGCACAGTCAAAGCCGGTAAGGATGGAAAATTAACCGCAACAATCACCAGTGCAGTTAACACACCGACATCTCCATTTGTGGTTGTGACCGCTTCTACCGATAACAATGTAAAAGGTGCCGATAAAGAACCTGTACAGTTCATGTGGCCACTATTGAATACACCCGAAATTACTCCACCCAATGTCGTGGTTCCTCCTAAATAAGCATTCAAAATGCGAAATCACATCCTTACTCCTCGCAGCGCGAAGAGTAAGGAATCTTCATCCGATAAGTGTACTACTATTATGAAACCTTATTTAGTGGGAAGTATTCCCTTGAATCAAAAGTAACTCTAATTTCCGGTAATCACAAAAGTCATCCTTATACGGATAAAGGGATTAAATTTAACTGGTGGATCAAAAAACCATTGAATGCGAATACAAAAGGGATTTCTTTATCCCGAAATAGGGATGTGTATGTAGGAACTGACGGATCTTTAAAAGCAGACTTGATAAGTACACTGAGTACGCCTCAGGAAACAGATGTGGAAGTTTGTGTGAATGTAGTAAAGCCAATTGAACCTGATAGAGAGTATCCTCGTAATACCTGTACAACAGCGCGTTTTGGAAATTGATCTGTCCTTGATTTAATGCCACCTTGTTTTCAAATTAAATTAACGAAAGCAAGGTCATTATAACAAGATAACGATATATTCCGGAGTTCAAACGCTGGGTTGTGGCATTTCCGAACAGGAACTAAAAATTCACCTTTTCATTCGGTGAACCGGATTTGTCTGCTGCTACATACTTAATTTATCCCCATAAATATTGGACGATAACGTTTACCTATCAGCCAATAACTATTCTTCATCACATAATCCACAGGATTTTCTAATATATGAAATTAGGGAGATAACCTCATTTTTATGAGTTAGTCTCAAAAATGAGATAGTAAATAATAATTTTTTTCTGAGGTGCTCTTATATGTCTTCATATATTAGTAAAGTCATTGTTTTTTTTACTGTCATTTACTCGTTACTGATACCGTCTACAATGATGAATGCCTTTGCAGAGGGGCACCTGACAACTAATAAAATAGATAATAAAGAAAATATAGATTTTAACGTTAACGGATCAAGTAAAAGGTTTTTGAATTCAAATGCCAATAAAGAAAATGATTTGAATAAAAACAATGAATCCTCAGAATCTGGTACACCCAATGTGATCGCCAGTAATATCCAGACTGTCAGCAA
>NZ_VCDP01000174.1:0-1436 GCF_033949345.1 Xenorhabdus littoralis | reverse complement strand
ACTGAACTATGGAGGAATTGCTTCGTTCCTGAGAACGAGGCGAATATTAGCGATGAACTGGAATAGTGTCAACGCAAAAGTTCTGTTTTTTCACTGTTTGCTCATCATGTAAGCACGCAGTGTCATTGTTGTTCTATTTTATTGAATTTATGCATTTTTATTCACCATATTAATCGGTTGAGCATAGGGTGACTGAGTTGAACAAGCGAGCATAAACACATCATAAAAACAAATACCGTGTTTTCTTTTCATAATGTGTTTGATGTCATTTTTGATTTCATTAGGTACTCGGGGATGAGTGAGTATTTTGTTGATGGCATTTTTTGAAACCAGCTCATTGACGAACCATTCACCGTTATAACACACCCGCAAATCGAGTACGTCAATATCTTCAAAATGATAGATTGGTTTGATGTCAAATAGCAGAACGGCAGCCATAATGATAAAAGCTACAGTAAATGCAAAAAGTGACAGAGTGCCGAAATAGGGTGCATACCACATAAGCATAGCAAGAAACGCATAAGCGATAACCATTGCCAGACAAAGGTATGGATGATGACGTATAAAAATGCTGTTGAAGTGCACTTTACCATCACGATGCTCTTTAAGATTGATCCGCTTAAGATCCTGAATCAATATCTGTTTGATGATATTCATAATACTAACCCACTTAAATTGGTAGAAAAGTGATGTAAAAAGCATGAGTCGAATTGAAAGTTATGTCATTTTCAAGGTTAACATGTCCAGAACATACATCTGTATAGCAATTGCTTTAATTTATTTAGAAAATTGTTATCGTCGGTGAGTAATCTCAGTATTTTTGCTAAGACAAAAGTTGAATAAATCAAATAAAATTATAAGAATACTTATTTATTATGTTATTCTGTTCTAATATTGAGCGCATGCAACTTTTTTAAAACTATAATTCATAAAAAGGTTGCTATTCGTGTGTGTTAATGCGTTAATGCGTTTGGCCTGATAAACAGACCTACTTTATGTACGACATCTTGAGTTGTTAATGCGTTATGTGTAAGTGCTATCTCTGGTAGCCTTTGTTGACCGTTTCCTTCTTAGTGCCTCCATAAGTAATAGCTGATACTGGCCAACACATGCCCGAGGTGGCGAGTTTTTTTTGATATATAGGAAAGTCAAATGTCTGACAAAATGAAAGGTCAAGTTAAGTGGTTCAACGAGTCTAAAGGCTTTGGTTTCATCACTCCAGCTGATGGTAGCAAAGATGTATTCGTTCACTTCTCTGCCATTCAAGGTAACGGTTTCAAAACTCTGGGCGAAGGCCAGAACGTAGAATTCACCATTGAAAATGGTGCCAAAGGCCCAGCAGCTGCAAACGTAACTGCTATCTAAGTAGCCTTTATGCCTTATTTAAGCTCGCCAAGGTAAAATGCCTTGGCGGGCTTTTTGTTTTATGGCTTTAG
>NZ_VCDP01000173.1:0-419 GCF_033949345.1 Xenorhabdus littoralis | reverse complement strand
GGCTGGCGGCTTGATGTGCGTAGTGTCTTCTCCGCGCCTGTACTCACCGACATGGCGCAGGCTATCCGGGCGAATCAGGGGGAAGCAGCCTTTATTGTGCCGCCCAACCGGATTTCTGACGGCTGCACGGCGCTTACCCCTGAGATGTTGCCACTGGTCACGTTGTCTCAGGCGGAAATTGACGCCATTGCCGGCATCGTGGCGGGCGGCGCGGCCAATGTGCAGGATATTTATCCGCTGGCGCCGTTACAGGAGGGCATTCTGTTCCATCACCGGTTGCAAGAGCAAGGCGATGCTTATCTGTTGCACCATGTCATCGCTTTCGATACCCGGGAACGCCTTGACGCCTTCACGGCTGCATTACAAACGGTCATCGACCGCCATGATATCCTGCGTACCGCTGTCTGCTGGCAGGGATT
>NZ_VCDP01000172.1:0-216 GCF_033949345.1 Xenorhabdus littoralis | reverse complement strand
GAATCTGGTATCGCCCACCATTACTCTTGTAGTGATGAACCGCTTTAGTGGGAGCCGTAGTGATAAAAAATGATTTTATGATTGGGCGATTAGCTCAGTTGGTAGAGCATCTCCCTTACAAGGAGGGGGTCATCAGTTCGAATCTGGTATCGCCCACCAATCATAAATCAGTGGTATCGATGTCGTTATAGTCATCATGAAGTGGGCGATTAGCTC
>NZ_VCDP01000171.1:0-2319 GCF_033949345.1 Xenorhabdus littoralis | reverse complement strand
TCTCCCATCTCACTTTTCCCGCGCAATGAGCAAGATCAATAAAACTAAAAATGACTCCGTTACTCTGTAATTACGACGTCACTCTGAATTTTTCTTCACCCGTTAATATCACCCACGATATTCTGGCGATCTTATTGGCCAGCGCGATAGCCACAATATTAACCGGACGACGCTGCAGCAGCTTTTTTATCCACTCACCATAGTTATCGTGCCTTCGGTTTACATGGTAAATCACTGCTTTGGCTCCCTGAACCAACAGATTACGGATATAACCATCACCCCGTTTTGTTATTCCCGCGAGTCTGGTTTTTCCACCACTGGAATATTGTCTGGGGGTTAACCCTAGCCAGGCAGCAAAGTGTCGGCCATTTTTGAACAGACCAGGGTCTCCAACACGGCTGACAATGGCCGTGGCGATCACCGGCCCAATACCGGGAATGGTGGCTAACCGTTGGCAGGCATCGTTTTCTTTGAAATACCGGTCAATCATTGCGTTAAGCTCACCGATCCACGTCTGTAAACAGGATAATTGTTCAAGATACATCATGCCCAGCTTTCTCAGGATAGGGGTTATCGCTGACTCACCGTTCTCGATAAACTCAAGGAGACCTTTTTTTAGTGAAGACAGTCCGGCCGGAAATATAACGCCTTCTTCTGAAAACAGACTGCGGATCTGATTTGATTTCGCTGTTCTTTCCTGAATAGCCCCTTCCCGCATTCGGTGCAATGACTGTAATGATTGCTGTTCAGCACTTTTTATGGGCACACAGTGAATATCCTGTCTTGTTACCGCCATACAGATCGCAGCAGCGTCATTAGCATCATTTTTTCCGCCGACACAGCGCCAATACAGTGGCACCGCCGGACGTGTCGAGAATAGTCAAATCGGCGTCTTCCTCTGTTATGCCGGTCAAGGCGGCCATGCCTTTATTGACCGGGCGTTATACCTGCCCAAGCAGTGGACTGATGACCGTCCACGTTGTGAAGCCGCCGGCATTCCTGACTCGGTGAGCTTTGCCACCAAGCCGCAACTCGCCCGGCAGATGCTGGAACGCGCATTAGAGGCCGGTGTGCCCTGTCGTTGGGTGACGGCAGATACCGTTTATGGTCAGGATTGTCGCCTGCGCTGCTGGCTGGAGTCCCGATATCAACCGTTTGGGCTGGCGATCCCCAAAAATGAACCGTTGTGGTGGCAAGGGCCGACCCCTGTCAGAGCGGACAAGATAGTGGACAGCCTGACGCCTCAGCAATGGGAAAAACATTCTGCGGGGCGGGGAGCGAAAGGCGAACGTCAGTATGACTGGATTCGGGTGCCGCTCTGGCGTTTACCACTCAGTGAGAAAGAACGGGAATATGGCCATTATCTGCTGGTCCGGCGCAGCCGAGATGAGAAACAGGAACGGGCTTACTTTGTGGTGTATGCGCGCCGAGAACAGGCTGACCTGAAGACCCTGGCTCAGGTGGCAGGGCATCGCTGGGAAATTGAAAGTGGTTTTAAAGAAACCAAAGGGGAGTGCGGTCTGGATCACTACGAAGTGCGGCAATGGCATAGCTGGTATCGGCATATTACGCTGTCGTTACTGGCCCATGCGGTTTTGGCAGTTTTGCGGATACGGGAGAAAAAAAACGCCGAAGGGGCTGATAGCCCTCAGTGTGGCTGAACTGCGTAAGCTACTGTCAAAATTAATGGAAAAAACGGGAGAAACAGTCGAACAGACTTTACATTGGTCATCTTGGCGACGACGACACCAATATTGTGCACAACAATGTCATTATCGCCGCCGGGATCACCTTATGATGACAGAGCGTTTACGGCTGTAGTACTAGATGGGACTTGTTCCCCAGCAATACAGTACGGGAGGGAACTGCTGGTGAGACAGCAGGTTTCATCGCACTATAACTTATTGGGTGAAACAATCACAGGAACAGCCTCGTATCACACCACAAACTTATTTACAGGGTGATAGAAGAGGCTTAGCCTCTTCTATCAGAATCATACTAATACTTCCAATTTCTTAAGCCGGCAATAATTGCCTTCATCTACAACCCGAATAGTTCGCCCATCTCCAGATAGATTTATTAAAATAAATCCATCCCACCCCCCACCCCACTGATAATCCATATTTCCGATGGGGAAAAAACCGAACTGACGTCCACCAACATTTTCTAGCGTCACAAAAATAACTCTGCCAATTATATTTTCCCCAAAAGATGCAGATTTTCCCTTCTCAAGCGTTCCATCATATAATGTTCTTAGTCCCTTACTCCCTCCAGACAACCCCAAATACCTACTATCACTCTCCCCTCTGGTATAACACT
>NZ_VCDP01000170.1:0-4496 GCF_033949345.1 Xenorhabdus littoralis | reverse complement strand
AAGCAGGAGAAGCCTAAGGAGTCAGTGGAAGTAAAGGGCTGCACCCCCACTAAAAAAAAATGTGAGGGTGATCCGGTGGATGTGACCACCGGGGATTTCCTACAGCAGAAACCCGTGCTTTCCCTGCCGGGAACGGTGCCTCTCTCCCTGATACGCACTTACCGTTCAACGGAAAACTTTTCTGGGCTATTCGGCCCCAAATGGGCCGATCAGTGGTCACGGCATCTGTTGCTTGACGGTGATGCTACGCGATTCAGCGACGACGATGGTGTGATTTATACCTTCCACACACCCGAAACAGAAGAGAAAGTATTCTC
This sequence comes from Xenorhabdus littoralis, assembly GCF_033949345.1. Taxonomy (NCBI): domain Bacteria; kingdom Pseudomonadati; phylum Pseudomonadota; class Gammaproteobacteria; order Enterobacterales; family Morganellaceae; genus Xenorhabdus; species Xenorhabdus littoralis. Next base: position 4,179 of record NZ_VCDP01000170.1, on the reverse strand, counting down.
GGTCAACCTGCATGCGGGGCATTATCTGCTGTTTGGTGAACGCAGTCACGGTTTGCACCTGTTTGACCGCCGCAGTCAGCTTATTCTGAGTTTTGGACAGAAGGATGGTGCGCGCAGATTACTCTCCGCTATCAGTGATCGTCATGGCAACCGTATTACTTTCCATTACGATGATACCCATGGTGATAGTGTACAACGCCTGTCACAGATAACGCATTCGGATGGCTACCGTTTGCTGCTCGGTTATGACCAGAAAAATCTGGCCATAATTGAGTACCTGACGGCCGAACTCCGCCAACGTTTGGTGACTTGTCACTATGATGCGCGGGGTTATTTGTTGGAATGTGAGACTTTCCAGTTTAACCATTTGTGGCATCAGTATAACGATCAGGGATACATGATTCGCTGGGGAGATAATAACACAACAGATGTCTCTGTGGATTATGATCTCCGTGGTCGCGTGGTGTCAGTCACTACGCCACAGGGGTATTGGAATGATCGTTTCATCTACGATGATGCAGAGCGAAGCACCACCTATCTTGACGCTGAGGGGGGGTGTAGCCGTTATTGGTACGATGACGATGGCAATTTGTTGCGCATTCTGGATCCGTTAGAACGGGAAACCGTGATGGAATGGGATCTGCGGAATATGGTGTCAGAAACTGACCCTTTGGGACGCACAACCTATTTTGAATACAGTCCATACGGAGAACTGACTAAACTTATTCAACCTTCCGGCGAAGCATTCACTTATGACTATGATGAATACGGTCAATTACTGCAAGCCAAGTTGTCCGATGGTAAGAGTTGGGGGTTTCATTACAATGAAGCAGGTGAGCCTGATTCTGTCACCGATCCATTAGGACGAATAGAAGAATATCGTTATAACCAGCACGGTGAATTGCTCCGAAAAATTCTGCCGGATGGGACTCAATGGCGCTATGAATATGAACAGCATCGATTACATAGCATGTTATCACCAAATGGCTATACAACCCGCTATGACCAAGATGGATTGGGACGGCTGCGTTGCATGACTGATGCGTTAGGCCAGCAAACTCATTACCAGCACAGCGCCTTTCATGCCAGCCTTAACGGTAGCGTTACTGAAATTACCCAATCAGATGGGGTCAAGCAACAGATAACTTACGATCAGGCCCGGCGGATCACCGCCGTGACCGATGGTGAAGGACAAATCACTCAGTACACCTATGGGCCGTTTAATCTGTTGACCAGTATGACCCGCCCGGATGGCACTGCGTTGCACTTTGACTATGACAGCTTGCTTCGAGTGAACAAAGTGACGACGGCGATGGGGGAAACCTATCAGTATGAGTATGATTTGGCTGGTCAGCTTGTTCGAGAAACTGATTTTACCGATCGAACGCTGGAATATGCATATGATCGGGGAGGGCGTCAAACTTTAATCCGTTACCCGAATGGCCAGTTAACCCGCTTTTGTTATAACGATGACGACCAAATCCGCCGACGGGAACACTGGCAAGCAGGTGAGTCTGCCTGTGAACAGCAGGCCGTGATTGAATATGGTTATGACCCTCTGGGAAGGCTGATCTGCGCAATTTCCCCGGATGCGAAAGTCGAGTTTGAGTATGACGAAGCAGGGCACTTGATTGGCGAACGGGTCAATGGCCGGGAAATTACCCGGCAGTGGGATATACAAAGTGGTCTGCCCACCGCGGAAACAGTAGATCAGAATACGCTGAATTTCGGTTATAACCCGTCGCAACAACTGACTAGCTTCCAGTTTGGGCAGCACGATCCGCTAACATTAAACTATGATTCGCTCGGCCGTGAAACAGTGCGCGAAAGTGCCAAAGGCTTCATTCTGGCGAGCCGTTACACGACTAACGGGCAACTGGCTCATCAGTCAGCCGGACGAGCCACCTCACTATTCCGTGAAACCCTGCAACAGAACCATCCGTATTTTCCACCACAGGCGACAGCCGTTAACCGTAGCTGGCAATATGATCGCGCCTTTAATATACAGGTGATTGATGACAGTATTTGGGGACAAACCCGTTATCGCTATAACCAAAACGATCAGGTCACCCATGCTGCCTTTGAGGGATTCAGGTCCTTTGAGGAGCAATTTCATTATGACAAACAGGGCAACCTGAGCCGCCATCTGCCGAATGATGCCAGAAACGCCCTGAAGCAAGCCGATCAGCTTCAATTGGCAGGGCGAGTGGTGCATCGTGGTGATGCGACTTACCGTTATGATCAGAATGGGCGATTAGTGGAGAAAACTGAACATCGAGACGGTTTTCGTCCCCAGATTTGGCGGTATCGGTGGGATATTCAGGATCAGCTTACTCATTGTGAAACACCGGATGGCTCCCGCTGGCAGTATAAGTATGATGCCTTTGGGCGACGTATCCAAAAGCTAAAAGTCCACGATGGCAAACTGGTTGCAGCCAATTTGCAGCGCTGGTTGAATGGCAAACCGGACTTGACGCTGAGACAGGATGCTATCATCGGGCATGATTTTCTGTGGAGCGGTGATCAGCTGATCGAGGAAATCCCGATTTATGCTGATGGCACACTTGCCTATGACCACAGTATCCGTTGGCTGTATGCCCCAGGCACGTTGACTCCGTGGGCACGTTATGAGCGGGGCAAGCTGCACTATACTGTCAGCGACCATCAGGGGACGGTACGGGAGCTGCTCAACGAGGAAGGCCAACTGATCTGGGCGGGCCGGTTAAGTACATGGGGCCGGCTGGATACCTGGCCTGCGGTCGCGGGTGATCATGAAGATGCCCATGTTGGCTGCCACCTGCGTTTTATGGGGCAGTACGCGGATGAGGAGACGGGGCTATACTATAACCGTTTCCGATATTATGATCATGAAACGGGGCAATATCTTACGCCAGACCCGCTGAACCTGCACGGCGGGTTTAATCCGTACGGCTATGTGCACAATCCGGTGCGGTTTGTGGACCCGTTCGGGTTATCGCCGGATTCGACCACGTTTTACCATGCGGGGCATTTTGAAGATGGCACGAAGATAGACCTGTCAAAAGGGACGGGCAAAAAAGATTTTGATCCGGGCGGGAAGAAAGGGTTTTATGTAACGGCATCAAAAGAGCAGGCTCTTGAATGGGCGAAGAAGAAAAATTATCCAACACTGGCCACATTTGAAATACCGAACTCGGAGTTAGCCAAATTAAATATTAAGGTCTTGGATACGAGCACTGATGCAGGTAAGGAAGAATGGATGCGATTTGTTAGAGAAGGTCGTAAAAACAAGCTTGTTCATAATCATGATGGGGTCAGTGGCCCAATGTTAATGAATCCACCTGATTTTAAACGGGGGCGTGCGCCAGATATTTCTGGGCATCAATTAGCCCTTTATACTAAAAAAGCAACAGATATGTTTGATAAGCATAAAGTTTCAGTCAAACAAATTGCCGATGTGTGTCCATAAAATGACGGATAGAAACGCTATGATTGATAAAAAGAATATTATTGATGGCATGGTTATTACAGATGAAAATAATCCCAATAAAAAGCTTGTTTTTAATTTTTATACTTGGGTTGAAATATTGAAAGCCATTATTGTCAAATATGCCAATAAATCAGAAGATGAGGCAGAACAGCTTGTTTTAAATCATCCGGCAGTTTACAGCCCTATAGACACGTATATGTCGGCTGCATTACTTGGCCACGAGTCTGAATATGATTGGGCAATGTTAATGGCGTATGGTCATGGATATTGGGAAAAAGGTATTTCTGCTGATGAGCCCGAGGATTTTGAGGAGTGGTTAGAGCAATACAGAAAAGAGCATAATTTGGCAGAGTTCTGTTTCGAGCCAATCGTAGTATTATAAAATATATTAGTGAAAATAGAGTCGGTTGCGATATGCCGGCTCTTTCCCTTATTGACTCATCAAGCCGGAAAATCTGTGTGATCTCCCGGCTTTTTAAGGGTTATCCGGCCTGATAATCCCCAATCAGTTCCCGCATCCGCAGCTTAATCTCACTGAGCTGGTCTTGCTGGCGCTGGTACTGCTGCCTGATGGTGCGGGTGTCATCTCTGTCAGGAATGAGCACCAGACAGCCGTCCATGATTTTAACGGTGAGCGTGCAACCTTTATCTAACCCGGCGGCCTTAAGCCACTGCCCCTTCAGGTGGATTGCAGGGGGGGCTTATGCGGT
>NZ_VCDP01000169.1:0-637 GCF_033949345.1 Xenorhabdus littoralis | reverse complement strand
GCCTCCCAATCTGGTTTAGCCATTTATTTATCCCCATAAAACAGAAAACCACCCGAAGGTGATTAAGATTCAATTAATTTATGTAATCTATCTCGTATTGATTTTCTTAAATCGTCTATTTTATCTGAGAAACCTACTTCAGAGTTATGTATGATGATGAAAGCAGTTTTGCATTCTAATTTACCGCTAATAAAATCATCATATGCTGCATTCCCTTTTGCTCTTATTTTTATAGCTTCTTCCATATAAATAACTTGCTCTGGAAAATATATATTCAATAGAACTTCCAGTCTGTCATGGTTGTTTTTGTTGCTATGTTTTGAAACAATCTCAAGCAATTGAACTTCTGTTAGCTTGCCTTTAACAACGAGTAATTGATTTCTCTTAACTAAGAAGTTAGTTTTACTCCAAATAGAAAGTAATTCATCAAGCTCTTCTCCTTTTTCTAAGAATAACTTACTATTTTCTTTTTTTCTTTCATGCTTAAGTTGCTTATCAAATCGATCGGCATTCCACTTATTCGTGAAATAAACAGCAGACAAAGTGACTGCTCCGCCTAAAATTGCACTTACCATCGGCACCCATGATGTCATAGTATTACCTCAGTACTGAATAGTCTTAATAGAATACTTAATAA
>NZ_VCDP01000168.1:0-6484 GCF_033949345.1 Xenorhabdus littoralis | reverse complement strand
CAGTGCTCTCATCGCCTGTTGCGTCTCCGTTCTCGGCTGGACAAAACGCATTGAGGGGCGTGATGCCGCTTCACATATCGCCTCTGCATCAACGAAATCATTTTTGTTACTTTTGACAAAAGGACGAACAAACTGTGGAGATATCAGCTTCGCATCATGGCCTAAATCAGCGATCCGGCGAGCCATAAAATGTGCACCCGCACAAGCTTCCATCACGACGGTAGTCGATATACACCCCGCTAAAAATTCCATTAATTTTGGGCGGGTAAATTTTTTACGCAACATAGTCTTGCCGAATTTGTCCTGACAATGGATATGGAAAGAATGCTTGCCGAGATCGATACCAATAAGTGTGACGTTTTGCATGATGGCCTCTCCAGAAAGAAAATACCCTATAAGAGTATCGCTTACAGGGTGGGGAAGACCATCTCATTATGCGCTATGACCTATACACAACTGACCGAAATAGAAAGATATCAGATTTTCAGTTTAAAAGAAGCCGGTTTTACGCAACGTTTTATTGCAACGTCACTCAGTCGAGCGCCGTCAACGATTAGCCGAGAATTGAGGCGAAACCGGGAAACACAGAAATACTGCCCTAAGCAGGCGCAGTTTAAGGCATCAGAGCGCCGCCGTTCTGCGGCAAAAGCCGTTAAAGTCACGCCCGAAGTAACAAAATGGATCAAAGAATTAATTTGGCAAGATTTAAGCCCTGAACAAACCGTCGGTTATCTCAAAAGGGAAAAGATAATATCTTTGCATCATGAAACAGTTTATAGATTGATTTATAAGGATAAACTTAATGGTGGTGATTTGTGGCAGCACCTCCGGATTGCGAAAAAACCGTATCGTAAACGCTATGGAAGCTATGAACGCAGAGGAAAAATCAAAAACAGAGTCAGTATTGAAAAGCGCCCAAAATGTGTTGATAAAAAGCAGCGTATTGGTGATTGGGAAGGAGATACCATCGTGGGCAAAGATCATAAAAGTGCATTATTGACATTAGTTGAACGAAAATCATTATTTACTGTCATCGTTAAACTTGAAGATAAAACCGCAGAAGGTGTCGCAAAAGCGGCAACCAGACACTTATCACTGATAAAAAATAAAGTTAAAACAATGACGTTTGATAATGGCCTCGAATTTTCCGAACACGAACTTATCAGTAAAAATTTAGAGACAAAAATTTATTTTGCTCACCCGTATTCCCCTTGGGAAAGGGGGATCAATGAGAACATGAATGGATTAATCCGAGATTACTTCCCAAAAGGAACTGATTTTAATAAAGTATCAGAGCGGGAGGTTAACCTGGTGGCAAACCGGTTAAATAATCGTCCTCGTAAAACACGAGATTACAAAACACCGAATGAGTTATTTAACGGTATCCCCACTCATTTACTTCGTTCATTACGGTGTTGCACTTAATATGTGAATCCAAGCTATATTTAGTGCATCATTCATTTGATTAATATCAAATTCAATTACATTATTGTTCCTTATTATCACCTGTATATTTTATTTTGCCTGTTAATATTTCATCTATTAATGTTCGCATTTCCCAGCACCAATAAAATGATTCGACATAAACAGATAATTTTCCGTAATCATGCTGTTTACGTGTAATGAAACGCTCTGCTGCCTCTCTGGTTAAATGAGTTTTTACAGTTTTGTAATCGTATTTCCAGTTGAAAATATATGAGTCCTCCTCTTCCAGTACATGTATTATGCTCTCTGCTTTTTCCTTATCACTGCAATCATCCCAATCAGAGAAATGCGCGTTTTGCGCGTATTCTACTATTCCCCTGTTTTGCTCTTCATCCAATGTTTCCAGAAATGAATCTATGCAATGATACTCCTCTTCATTAAAATATATCCCTATCTCATCATCGTCATTGCCAGTGACCCGAACTCTTTCTCTCACGGTGAATGAGGGATGAGCAGTGAAATGCCGATCAACACCAGCGCCGTTATGTTCATATTCGAGGCGTTTAACAAAATCATTCCAGTTCTCGGCGGTTATTCAGCTAATAAAAAGCCCCGCATTGGCGAGGCTGGTGATTGGAAGTTATTTATTACTTACAAGCGAATGATTCCGATATAATCAATTGCTACTAAAATATATGGAATAACAAAGAATAAGGTTATTAATGCGAACACAGCTTTAATGATTCGATTTTTGAATTTAAATGCTGCATAAGAAGAAATTAACCCTATTGGAATGGAGTAACCACTACAAATAACAACTATAAAAACGTACCATGTAAAATCTTCATAACTTATCAAAATCACATTCCCTCATGAATTTCATCGTCATCCCATGAATATATCAAATTCACTCACCACAGCCCACTTGGAAATGAGCTGGAGTTAGTTAATCGCTATTTATTAATAAATTTATTTAACAAGATGTAGAGTGGTCTGTCGTTTTGTTGCGGTAGTGACTTCGCTATTACCACTAATAGCGGTCATAAAGAAATTATGTTCAAATGTAAATGCACGCATCTCATCAAGCGGAATATTTAGTTGGTTGAGGATATCTTGTCGAGTTGTCCCGCTATTACGTAATGATGTGAATACCTTATCCATGATTATGGATTTCTCTCGAGACTCAATACCTTCCGGCTCGGTTGTTCTGAAACCTCGTCTGCTGAGTTCTATATATAATTGACGATAATGCCACTCGCTAGAAAGTCCCACATCTAGTGTGCGTCTCACGAGAGCAGCAAGAGAAACTTTCCAGTGTTTTTTTAATTGAATCAAGTGTTCTAACGATGGCATTCTTGGTACTGTCGCTAAAATACTACTCTCTGGCATTAAAAATGCCGAGGCAAATCGGTCTGCTTCTATTTCAGCCTCTCGCCCGTTATTACTCGAATGTTTATGCAGGACTAAATGCCCTAACTCATGAGCAGCATCAAAACGACTGCGCTCCGGTGTTTTCATTGTATTGAGTAAAACAAATGGTTTTTCATCCATCCAGAAAGAAAAAGCATCAACTTCAAGGCAATTTTCTGCCAATGAAAAAACCTTAATGCCATTAACTTCAAGTAAGTGAATCATATTGGAAATAGATAATTCACCAATTCCCCAGTGCTCTCTTACTATTCGGGCTGCATCTTCCGGTGAGCAGTAATTGTCAAAGCTGCAATCAGGAACATTGGGACGAGGAAGTTTGAAGTCACACTCCATCCATGATGATAATTCCTGAACTAATTTACCTGCACTGATAGCGGCATTGCGTTTTTGAGCGCTAAGCTTTGTCATGGCTCGAAAACTGACAGCGTCATCTTTTAACGTAGGGATCTCTTCAGAGCCAAAAAACGCTAAAGGATACCCAAGAACATCGGCTATTTTTGCCATGCTATCACTGGCAATAGGTTCAAATATGCCGGACTTCTCATAAGTGGATATCGTTCTGCTTGTTAGGCCCGCTTGCTCAGCAAGGGCTTTTTGTGTCAGACCTCTGCGTTCCCTAGCAAGACGTAAGCGCTCTGAATTAAACATGATTTATATCTAGCCTGTTTTTAAAATATCAATCTCAATTTCAGATGTAAATTGAGGTTCGTTATCCTGTTTAATGACAGGATCTGTTGGTGCTGTATTCAGGATCAATCGCGTAGAAAATCCATTAACGACGTTTTTTTGGTTATAGGTGGTAGGTTGGGAAAATTCAGCCCGCATTCCCCATTGATATTCATCGATTTGATAAACGTAATGGAGAAGACACCATACATCTAAGCCCAACAAGAGGGATGAGGACTCATCACTATCATGAGATGAAAAATCAAAACCCATCTGTTGGTTTTGAAAATCAAATGAGTATGCTGTGGGGTTGGCTGCATAAGAAAGTCCCAGAATTTCACGGGTAAACTTTCCTTTTTTTGTGCGAGATTCAGGGTAGGCATTTACCAGCCCAGTCCGGTCATTTCCGCTACAAATATAAATGGCTATCCTGTCGTTAGCTGTTAACTCAACGTTTTTCAAGGAAAGTCGTTTAAAACCCTTCTTAGACAAAATATCTCGGGAGACGCGCACGGCTCCTTGATAAAAGTAAGTGCCACCCGCTGTTATTGCGTTATTTTTGGTTGTGGACAATCTCAAGCTCATTGCTTGCCGAAGGATTTCATTCAAGTCTTCCTGAGCCAATCCTAAGGCTGTCAAATGAGTATCGACTATATTGGGTTCGGTATGGACGATTGTTCTTACTAAATTATTTGTAGGGTGCATAGGTTATCCTTATCTTATTTTCTATTTTTTATACCTCATTTGAGGTTAAAAAACAAGAAAGTCACTATGCAATCACTAACCCTATTTGACTATACCCTCGCCGTCACTGTTGATTTGCGGCTGCGGTGCTGACGTTTCGCGGCCTGTTTAGTTGATGGAGCGCTGTTCACTGCCGGAATAAAACTGGTGAGTACGTTAACAGTGTCGCGTTCCTGAGTACTGATGCGCTGCTTGGGTTCGCGGTTGTTCCAGAAATTATCACGTTCCCGTTGTTTCGATTGGACGAAGAAATTATCCAGAATGCTATCCAACTTATAGTCTTTCTCGTTCATGTAACTTCTCCCGTAATTGGCTCAACATAGACCACTCATTGAATGGCCTACAGTTAGCCAACCACACTTTCGCAGTGGTCGCGCCATGCCCTTGGAGTTCTGTCGCTTTCTCGCCGCTGATCACTGGTGCACAATTGGCGGTTGTGCTGCTTTACCGGAGCTATTTTTAATATATGAACCTTGACCCGTCGCTACACAGGCTCACCGCTCCTTGGTGACTCAGGGCTGAGTTATAACCTCAGCATTAACGCATCATCGCGTTTGCGGTCTGTCCGCTTTGTTAAACCATGATTGATTCTCCTTGTATCTTAAAAATTGGTTAATTACAGCGCTTCTTCTGTCAGGGTTGCCCGTTCGCGCTCTTTCGAGGCTAATCTTCTCACTGGCATACTGATCAACTGCCAGCGATACATCGCATTTGTGCGTAGGGGTGTAGGGGCTGGAAAACCATTACACCCAGCCAGCGTGTTTGGGTCAGGCATTTAATGATGATCTGGGGGCGACAATACGGAGGGAATGAATATCTTGGTGGGGGATGTAGCGTCATTGGTAGATTAATGACTCGTGAGGACTGGACTGACGCCGAAGGTGAGCGAATCGTCAGAGTAGTAAAAGATCTGCATAAATTCGGCTACGAAGGTGAAGAGCTATTCCAGAAAGCGCACGAAGTTCTGAACCCTAAGCAATCATTAAGCGACATCATCGCTCTCGCCAAAGAATCAGATGATGCCGCATTTGTTGAAATGGTGCTGAATAAGACGTTTAAGCAGGGCAATCCTATTCGGGATATCGCCATTAAACGATATTGTGAGCGCAAATACCCGCAAAAGATTGCCCGTGAATTATCAAAACTGACTGGCTGTGATGTTCAGCAAGCAAGAAAACGCGCCACATGGTCGGAGGAATTACTGGAAGAAGAAATGTATTACGCCATCAAGCGAGAAATCATCAAAGAAAATTGCGAGGTACATCACCGAGGTACATCACCGAGGTACATCACTAAATATAAATATTCTCTAAATTAGATTGATTTTGAGAAATTTAGGTGTATATTTTGTGTTATGCTCCGGCGGTTAAACCGAAAAGCAAATGAAGCCTCACTAACCAAGTGGGGCTTTTTCGCATCTGGCAGTTGTAAACTCTAAGTTGATAATTGAATGAGCAGGGCAGCAATCCGCCCTATCGTCTTAATCCGGCTGAAGTTCATGCCGGGCAGCTTCAGCAATAAAATGACTGCGATCACGATATTGCATCGGATTTTGTTTTACTCTGGTATCGATGCGTTTTATAAGGGTATCCGGTAATGCAACATTGATACGTTGCTGTTTTCCTTCAAACTCAGAAAGATCAATATCAATCACAAACCAGCTATCAAAATCTGCATATTCAGGATTGGCAGCATAAACTAGATGCCCAGCATCGTGGAGTTGATCCACGGTGAAATCGCTACTGTAAATCATTTCCTCAATAGTGAGTAAAATGGCTTCACGCACCATCGCAGGGATCTCTGATTGATTATCAGCAGCAGAAAAACAACCATAGTCATGATTAAAAAATGCAGGGACAATCATCCCGTATGCCGTATTTTCATCTTTGGGTGTTTCAACACCGACTGAAAAAAACATAGTTACCTCCAAGAGGGCGGGGATTAGATCCCCGCCATTTTTTTGATGGATTTAACAGTGCCCAGTGGTAAATCTTTTTTCGGATGCGGAACAGGAAAAGTTTTCCCTGTTATCGGAGACCACCATATTTGATGGCTACTTCCTTTATGCCGCCGTAATTCACACCCTGCTGCTGTTAACTCCTTTATCAGGTCAGTTGATTTCATGTTTCCTCCTAACCTGAAAATAATTATACACACATATACACACATTTCAATATTTATTTATTTATTAACTCAACTCACAGGGGCGACTCTCTCA
>NZ_VCDP01000167.1:0-2334 GCF_033949345.1 Xenorhabdus littoralis | reverse complement strand
GTCTGAAGGCCGATAAGGCGCAGGTGGGCACATATCCATCATGGCTCCGCAGAAAATAATCTGCAAATACAGAAGCCGAATGTACGAACGCAGTTATGACCGCCACCCGACGAACTTATCTTGCACATACGCGGGAGTTCATGTACGGATACAGAGCTGCAACTACTCGTCAATGTCAGAACAACGGAAGCCTTGCAAACGGGGAGGCGTTCATACAGTCGATTTATGATTGAATTCGGTGACCGTTTAACCGGCCACGTTTAATATGACATGGCGATTACACAAAATAGTAAACAAGGTTAATTATTCACAATAGAAACTTTTTATTTGTTATAAAAGATCACATACTCTTTTGTTTAAAATATTAGCACATGTATAATCGCATGTTTTTATACCGCCATTAAATGGTATACTCTATGAACTTAATGAAAAAAATATCATACAAATACATTTTGACCATTCTTTCAATGTTTAGTTTATCTTACATATTGAATCTCTTTATTTTTCAAAAAGACTCAAGCATTCCTCACTTATCAACGTTTGTTCTACTCTTATCAATCCTCTTGTTAATTAAGGAAAAAAATAGAATTCTGATTAGTATTGGCAGCTTGCTACTTTTTTTTCTAACTCTTCAAACTAATTATTCCCTAATTTTTGGTGAAAGAGTATCAGTATCAGTTTTAGATTCATTTATTGAGACAAATAAAGAAGAATCGTTATCTATGGCTGGGCATTTATTTTTCATAATGTTATTGCCATCTTTAGTAGTTACAACAGCTTTATTTTATATAATAAGAAAAAAAACAAAAAAAATTCAGTATCACATGGCTTTTAAAATATTACCTGTATTTATTTTCCTTTCTACACTTTATCTTAGTGCATCCGCCGTAGACAAACAATTATTATCAGATATCCGCGAGGAAGATAAAACAACAGGTCGATTCATAAGAGATAGATATCCTGCTGTTATTGGTGACTTTGCTTATTTATATATTTCAAGCCATTCAAATGATAAGTATGCAAATATCAGTGAAATAAATGAATTTAACAATTCAATAATAGGAAAGAAAAATTCCGAACTTAATGCTGTTATTTTGATAATGGGTGAATCATCATTATCAACACATTATAGTGTGTATGGATACGAACTAAACACAACACCAAACATGAATCGTATATTTTCTTCTAATGGGGGATGTATAATAAATAACGCACATTCTAGTGCACCAATAACAAGAAACTCTATTTCTATGTCCCTTGCTTTTCATACCCCTGAAAGTGAAGAAAATTTATTTAAGAACAAATCAATAATAGAAATGGCTAAATCGAATGGCTATAGAACATATTGGCTGGGTTCTCAAGACCTAAAAGGACTCCATTCATCTAAATATGGCTTTATCGCGAAAAAATCTGATGTAATAAAACTCACAAACTTTAAAGACGACAACCTTAGCGCTCTACTGGATACAGCCCTCTTAGATAAAGAAGAAAATAAATTCATTGTAATTCATTTACATGGCAGCCATATGCCTTATAAAAATTACGATGATACTGATAAGATAGCGCTACCTAATGCTGATAATTATGACTTAACTATCCATCATACAGATAGAGTTATAAAGGACATATATGATGTGATTGATAAAAAAAATATCAATTACTCTCTGATATACACTTCTGACCATGGAGAAATTGTCAATAAGGGGCATGGCTATCAAAAAGGTAGAGAGCAATATTTTGTGCCATTTATGTACAAATCAAATAATCATCATTTTGACTGTCAATTCATAGAATCATTTCAAAATAAAGATGGCTATTTGAGTGGATTAATGAATAAATATATCTTGTCAAATCTCATAGGTTACAGTATTGACCCCGAAATTCTTAAGGAAGAAAAGAATAATGATAGAGTGTTAACAGCAGATGAATCTGTTTTACCATTTTCACAGGTAGAGTGAGATAGATATAAAATCACGACCACTTATTTTAGTGGTCGTAAAATGCATTTAATTTTCTATTTTGATAATACTATTTGGTCCATTATTTGCCCTCCATCTTGCCACACTAGAGTTGATGGTGGGATAAATTCAATTCTTCCCCACCAGCCTCCCGGCCATTGGGTTGAAAATACGCGTCTAGCCACTGGAACTTCAAGAGGCAAATACTGTCCACTTGTGGTTCTAACATAAACTAAACAGCCGGCTATACTTTCAGTACAATTCATAGTTCCTCTATCTTGAACTCGTCCTGTCCAAACAACTTTTTCTTGAGTTCGACGAATACCAGCATCACGCTGTAAGTATCGGTTATCAGACTCCCCTCTGGTATAACACT
>NZ_VCDP01000166.1:0-987 GCF_033949345.1 Xenorhabdus littoralis | reverse complement strand
GAATTCCGTTTAAGCCGTCATTGGAAAATCTTCTTCCGAGTAGAAAACTTTCAGTGACGGTTTCTTCCATTTCAGGCAGTAAGCAATGACACCACCTAAAACGGTCAATAGAAATCCTTTTATACTTCGGTGCCGAGAATGCTCTATTTGAGAAATGGTTTTTAATTGCCCATTAATTGTCTCAATAATAAAGCGCCTTGATAACATTATCTTATCCCACTCAGCCAACACTCGCGCTTTCATATTACGACGCTTTTTCGTCATGAACGTCACACCGGTTTGGGCTAAATCGTCTGCCAGTTCTTGACTAAGGTAGCCTTTGTCACCATAAAGAGAACCTGTTAATGCTTTGGTTAATTCGCGAACCGGTTCCCGATCATCTACATTACCGGCGGTGACTTTGAGTGCCAGAATTTCGCCCTGATGGTTAACAATCAAATGTAATTTGAAACCGTAAAACCATCCCATCGAAGTCTTTCCTCGCTGTGCCACCCCCTTAAACACTTTATGACGGGGAATGCGGATGTTATGGCACACGCGCAAACTGGTGGAATCAATAAAAGCAATTCCCGTGGGTTTTCCTTTTAATTGAGTCAGATAACTGCACAGTGGTACTAAAACGGAAGGGGCGACACTGACAAAACGGGTATAACTGAGCAAGGTTGGAAAATCGTGATGGTGATATTTCCAAATATGCTCCAGATAAAAATGTTTAAAATCACGGTAATGCGACATGTGAAAGAGGATAAGGATGGTCATAATTTCGCTGGGATACATGTGACCCTGTCTGCGGCGTAGACGCTGCCCTTTAGTGAGACAAAACAGCTCCCATTGAGGAATGAAAAAACGACAGAAGTCATCGACATTGCAGAAAATTTCAACTAATTTGTTCATTGCCTGTTCCTTTTTAGAGCATTTTTTGGTGTGCACTAAAACTTTGCTCTTGGAACAGGCACTTCGCCAGTTTTTTATCCAGAATTCAGGTTA
>NZ_VCDP01000165.1:0-2123 GCF_033949345.1 Xenorhabdus littoralis | reverse complement strand
TTAAAACTCAATCGCCGTGTTTTGGGGGTTGAACTGGAAGAAGAGCGGTTTAGGCAGATTGAGCAGGAGATTAACGAGCAGTTGCCAACTTCGAGTTTACAACTCGATCGGGGTCGGTCAACACATATAGTATCTATAAATCAATATGTTAATGTTGATTTTGCACGGTTTGGTTAACACCTCGATCCCCATAGATAACCCCCAACTCACCGGAAATACCGGATAGTTCAACCTGTAAGTATTACAAGTTCCAAGACGCAACCAGTCGGTCAGGCCGACTAGTTCAAAATCTCGATATGTGAATTCCCATATCGGAACAAATTCAAGTGGTTCTGGCATATCGCGAAACCATACAATGTTTTTTTGCGACAAAAGATTGCATTATTAGACAAAATGGTGCATATTTTAAGTGCGCTTCCGAAAGCGTATGCGTCCGCTCCGCATGTAGTACAAACCATCGAAGAGGGTTAACCAAATGGCTGTCAGTGTCCGTTTAGATGATGACTTCGTGAGTGATGTCAAAATTCACGCAGAAGCTTCAAGCAGGAGTGTGCCAAAGCAAATCGAACATTGGGCAAAAATAGGTCGCATCGCCGAAGATAACCCAGATTTGCCGTACTCCTTTATCCTTGATTCGTTGCTAGCAAAAAGCGAAGTCAACAATGGTAAGGTGTCGCGTTATGTCAGAAGGACAAAAAAGTCCTAAGATTGATGTTTATGAAACAAGACGTTTCTCTAAAGCGTTATCTAAATTACCTGAAAATCTTCTTGCAGTAGTGGAAGATGAGATAGAGAAAATTATCGACAACCCAGAAATTGGCGAGCAGAAGAAAGGCGATTTAAGTTTTCTTCGCGTTCACAAATTTCAGTTAAACAACCAGCTAACATTGCTTGGGTATCATTGGGTTGAAGAAAAGATAGAGCTATACCTGTTAAATTTTGGTTCTCATGAAAACTTTTATCAGGCACAAAAGCGACACAGGAAAGACGATTTAAAGTTTATTAAATGACACATAAGGCTACGCTCCGGCGTGGCCTTTTTCGTATTTGCCACCGCAATCACTCTTATCACATCCGTATACATGCATTGCGGCTGGCATCCTAACTATTTGAAAATAATCCGATATCGGAATTCTGATAACGGCATCCTATTAACTCAACTCACAGGGGCGACTCTCTCACCCCACGGACGCCCATTGTTCTAATGGGGTGGAATATGCGCATGATTGAAAAAGACACAGAATTCTGTGTCTCACGTTTGGGACTGGTTAATTATCAATGCGCCCTTTCTTGGCGGGATGTTTCTGGCGGCATCGACCGCACTTGCCCGAGAGAAAAGGGACGGTTCAGGTTGGAAGGCTTCCTTAGTTGAAGCCTTTATTTGTGCGGCAATCAGTGTCGGGATTATTAACGCGCTGGAATATGCGCAACTGCCACTAAGCCTCGCCCAGTTCTTCGGTGTACTCATTGGCTTTTTGGGCACCAAGAAGATTGGGTCGATTGTGGATGCAATCTTTACCTTCTTTAAAAACAAATTCGGGGTGAACAGATGACCAGAGGCATACGCAATAACAATCCCGGCAACATTGACCATAACCCGGCGAATAAGTGGCAGGGTCAGTTACCGCATGATCTGAATATCGAAAAGCGGTTCTGTTGTTTTGAGTCGGCTGAGTTTGGTATCAGGGCACTGATAAAGCTGCTCATCAATTACCACGGTAACGGTTACAAGAGTGTGGCTAAAATGATAAACCGTTGGGCACCACCAAGCGATGGCAATAATACAGCAGCGTATATCAAGGGCGTTGCTCAGTCTATGGGTGTCGAACCTCACCAAGTTCTCGAAGTGAATAAATCAACCCTGATTGCTTTGGCTAAGTCCATTATCCGCCACGAGAACGGCAAGCAACCTTACTCCGAGGCGACGTTTGAAAAAGCGTTTGAGCTGCTATGAGATGGCAATTGTACGCATTTATTGTCATTTCTGTATCATTGCTGGCCGCGCTTTGGGTAGTAGTGAAGGATTATGAGGAACTCAGTAGGAAATATAAAGAATTGTCTGATGATTTCTCTAAACAAACCGCCCTCATCATCAACCAGCAGGAACGCATCCAGCACCTTGC
>NZ_VCDP01000164.1:0-242 GCF_033949345.1 Xenorhabdus littoralis | reverse complement strand
GTGGTGTTTGAAGAATACGCTCTCAGCTATGATGAGCTGAACCGCCGCGCCAACCGGCTGGCCCATCATCTGCTGGCGCTGGGCGTGCAGCCGGATGATCGCGTCGCCATCTGCGCCGAGCGCAGTCTGGCAATGGTGGTGGGATTATTGGCCATCCTGAAGGCCGGCGGTGCCTATCTGCCGCTCGATCCGGCTTACCCGGCCGAACGGCTGGCCTATATGCTCAGTGATGCGGCACCGGT
>NZ_VCDP01000163.1:0-222 GCF_033949345.1 Xenorhabdus littoralis | reverse complement strand
TGTCTGATGAAATGAAAGAATGAGCAGCGCGTCTGCGAAGAAGACTTGAAGTCCCCTTCGTCTAGAGGCCTAGGACACCGCCCTTTCACGGCGGTAACAGGGGTTCGAATCCCCTAGGGGACGCCACACTCTGCTCAGGCCCTGTGTGAAAGGCGGTGCCCCTGAATATTGCTAAGCGGACTTGCGAGTCAGGTTAGCAATATTTGCTCTTTAACAATCTGG
>NZ_VCDP01000162.1:0-1868 GCF_033949345.1 Xenorhabdus littoralis | reverse complement strand
ATATGTTCTAGTTATAGAAACGCCTATTTAGATGCTATTCATTCAGTTGATAATTGCCTCATTATTATTTGTGACTATTCTTCTTTCGGAGAATAATTCCAACCGGACGAACCGCCAAAAGTTGCTCCGCCATATCCACTACTTTGAGTGCCTAGCGTGCCTGAAGATTTAGCACCAACACCAAATGCTCCTTGTACTTTCCCTGCACCATCTAAAGGAACTAATCCTTTAGTGTTCCTCATTTGCTGCTTTAAACTCCAGGTAACATCAGTGATAATCATACTCTTTTTAAGTGTATCAATATCATTCATATATATTCTTAATGAATATGGGATGGTAAAATCCTCAGTATAATTTACAGAAAATATATTCTGTCTTTTAAAGACCGAGCTACCTGCGTAATTAAGCGCTTTGACAGAGTGTGTTGTACAGTTAACTCCAGTTACATCATAAACATCAATGATTTTCCCAAATTTTTGGGTAGACTCAGACACTGAAGTACCGCCTATTTTTTTACCTGTATGCCATAGACTTTTAAAATATCCCATTATTGCGAAAATATCGACATCTCTGATGTTATAAACTTGAGCTTCATTCTATAAAGTTCGGTTGACATATATCCAATTGCTTCATTATCTTGCAACCAAATTAAAACTCCGTCACCAGTGATTCCTAATGGGCCAGTATCTGCATAACGACCATAGGTAAACACATTTATTCCTTTTTCGGTATGAACAGAAATGAATGTATGGCCTGTACCCTTTGTTTCTACCCACAAAAAAATACCTTTAGGTAACCATCGGCAGGTAGTGTCATATATATTTAACGTATGTCTATCAATTTTATCCAATATTCTTGATTGTCTAATTATATCTCTATTGTTCATTTGTGCTTTTCCTTGCAAGGAAATAAATAATAATCATTGAAACAGGGAATAATATTAATATCCAAATCAGATCGCAATTTTTAATGAATTGAAAAAGAGTTGAGAAGTTAAAAATATAAATAAATATAATTAAGTTATTCAATAAATCAATTAAAAAAGCAGAGAAAATTATTCGTGAACTGTGTTTTAACTTATTTCGAAACAAAAATGCAGTGGTGCAGAAAACAAACAGTAAGTTGTTGGTCAGAATCACATAATCAGTGGTACAAATAAGAAAAGATAGCTCAGCGGGAGGGTATTCCTTGCTTGACCATAGAGTCAGTATTTCTTTGATAGTTAAATCAAGAGAAATGAACCCTACGTTACTGATAATAAATAAAACTATTATTATAAATATATTGAACAATGACTTAATCCACATTCAATTCTCCTATCTTTTTTCCTAACCAAAAACCAACTGAAGTTAAAAAATGCTTTGCTTTATCTATGATAATTGTACACTTGTGATACACCGGAGGGCAGGATATACCAGAGTTATTTATATATTCTAGTGTTATTGTCGATAAAGCGGTTAAATCGTGATTAATATCGTATATTAAACAAATAGATATAGTTACCTATGCTACATTTTGTTTAAGACAATAGATTAAAATGACATTGACGCGCTGCGCTTGCCTTCTCCGTATTACCGGGCTAATACATTAACCCGGCAACACGGAGATCAGAAAAAACACCAACCAGAAAAGAGGTTAACTCCTCACCTGTTCCTCATTTTTCTCCTCACTTTTTAATCTTCATTGTTCTGATTAATAATGGTGAGTTCCTGCCCGCTACGGGTAATCAGCCCATCATGCTCTAACTTGGTTAACCAGCGGCTGAAATTTTTCACATTCACCCCCATCGCTTTTAAATCATCACGCACAAGGGCAATGGAACAGGGTTCTTTCAGGGCAGTGCGCGAGCGGATACACTGCCACAATGC
>NZ_VCDP01000161.1:0-800 GCF_033949345.1 Xenorhabdus littoralis | reverse complement strand
ATCCGGCATCAGGATTGCAGCGGCAGTAGCTGCACCAAATTCAGCAGTGCGCGTGAGGCAGCAGAAGCGGTCGTCAACGTGCTGGGCGACCGTGCAATCCGCACTTGTGCCAACGCGGCGGAGTGCATCAGCGGCGGGGAATCGCACCAACCGGGCGCGACGGTTGCCGGCACGGGTTTTGCACCGATGCTGGAAGCACAGACTCAGGCCAATATTGAACAGCTGGTGAAGCTGGTTAACGGGACGGAAAAACCGACGGCGGAAAATCTGGCCAAACTGAAAACCGGCAGCCTGACCATCACCCGGGGCGTGATTCAGGCATTGCAACGTGACCCCGATAATGCCGCACTGACAGCCCGTCTGGCGGGTGAACTGGCGATGGCAGAGACCACGGAGACGGCCCTGCTGATGCGCCGGATGCTGATGACCGGCATGTCCGAACCCAATGCCGCTGCGCAGGCCGAAGCCCTCAATGAGGGCGAACGACGGATTGCGGCGCTGGACAGGGAAATCAATGCGCTGAAAAATGAAATGACCCTGAAACGGGAGCTGGCGCGCAACGCTATCCTGACCATTATTGAGCGGGAAAACCACCGGATTGAAGCGCATCCGCAGAAACACGTGACGGAAAGCAGTGATAAGCGTTTCTATCAACTGGAAAATCCGGCAAACCGGACGACGGGAAGATAAGTGATGATCGGTAACGCAAAAGCATCGTCCAGGCTGAAAAAAGGGGCTGGCATCGCGCTGGTTATTGCGGCGGTGATAATCCTTACGTTTCTGACGGGCTGGGCGGGGAT
>NZ_VCDP01000160.1:0-2480 GCF_033949345.1 Xenorhabdus littoralis | reverse complement strand
GTCTTTCTCCCGTTGAATACCCCTACAGGATTCGATAAAAACAATTAACTTATTGTTTTAAAATTATTTTATTTTGTTCAATTTTCTATCATACCCCCTATAATACCCCCACATTATTTTGTCTCTGTTTGCCTGATTTCTATCTGGTTAACACTGTGGAGGGCAGAGTTTTTATTGCAAAAATATCATCAATAAAACCAATGTTGTCAAAAATGAAATGATGGTTTCAAGGCGGTCTATCTGTTATTTTATTAAAATGGTAGCTCACCCAAATTTCATTATGATCAGATTACAGCCACCGAGATAACGGTGAATACTCAGTCAAATATTTATCTAAAGATTCATTATTAAGGATTTTAGCCTCAAACAATGGTTTAATTATTTCATTTAAAACTTTAAGATCCTCATGACAACCTGTATTTTCAAAAAGAAATAGCAATGCTTTATCAATAAATTCAATTTCTCTGGAATTTTTAGCCTCCACAATCAAATGTACAATTCTAGTTTCTTTACTTTTAAAATAGTAATTATTTTCATCTAAGTGTTCTTTAGTATAGAGATCATCTAATTCTTTAGATAACAGCTCAAGATTTAAGTAAAAATAGTCACTCATTTTATAATCTCATATACTCCAGAATAAATATAACAATCCGACAAGATAATATTACTTGCACTTATTAAGCAAATCCAAGTGCTAACCAAAATAACTAGCCCGAAGTTGAAAAAGAAATGAAGCAAAAAGAAAAGTATACCCCGCCATAAACTTCCAGTTTTTCTTAAATATATACCAAGAATTCCAAATGCTTCTAAATCGCCTTACATTATCTAACTTTCCAAATAAAACAGTTCTTTCATGATACGATAGATTTGAAATTTTTATTTTTTTATTATACGTTTTTCCATTTTCGTAAAACTAGATTTATGATTTATGGAAACAAGTTTATCAAAGAAGAACATCAAACTAAGTAAGAAAGCAATCATTTGAGCTGTTTGATTGGGTATTCCCCAACATCCTATACCAACTAGCAATGACCATTCAGCAATAGAATAATGTTGTAATTTTTTCCACCATTGATTCATATTTCTCGCGTAATTTTTTATATCTCGCTTTATTTTTGAAAATTCCAGTGATCTTTGACAATGACAGCAACGTTTCAAAATATACTCCGTTATAATTTACTTATAGGGAAATAACCTAGTGAAAATATATTACCATGAGTATAAAATTAACAACTATAAATATTATTTATCCTCATGGCTTATTTCATTGAAACCAAACTATTCAATAGATACTTTGCGAGCCTTACGCTCAATAGGCTGACCATCATATGAATCAAAATAACGACTAGGCCAGATTTCTGAAGGATGTATTCCGAGATAATTCGCAATTATCCATTCACCTTTTGGCCAAGGCCTACTGAGAGTATTGGCTAATGTTGATGAACTTAATCCTGCTTCACGGGAAACAGCCGCTAAGGTAGTACCACGCTTACGTAATGCAGCAATAATATCGGCCTGATGCCAGTCATTTCTAACACTATTCATTCCTGTTACCCCTTTCCATTAATTAATCATTGATGGTGGTGATTCAAGGCAGGGTTAGCAGACCGGCGCTTACTCCGGCGAGGCCGAAGCCTCCCCTGCCTGAACCACCATTGAAAGGGCGAATGCAGGCACACTGGTAAAACTTCTTACCAGTGTATAAGCGCACAAGGCTGCTAAACCTTGACCATTGGATTGTGCCAATGGCGGAGTTACTTTAACTGATTGTTTTATCTAACTCAATAACTGAACCGCTAAGTTGAACGACTATAAACCCGCTCAACATAACGCCCGCGACCGTCACCGTGCCCCAAATCCATTGAAACCAATGCCCTTGCCTCCTGATGACTAAAACCATTCTGCTGGTAAAAACTCAATGCATCCTGCGCCCACGCATAACGTAAACTGTGAGGAGAGTGGCAACCTTTTAAACCAATATTTGTGGTATGAGTTCGCCAGTAGTTCATGGCCTGCCTGAGATCTGGCTTATCAATCAATCTGCCACCTCTCTGCTCAGCCACAGCAATGGCCTGTTCTACAGCTTCTTTCACCGCCACAACATCCAATACACGGGTTTGCCTTGGTCGGCCACCTTTTGTACCAAAAACAACATGCAATTTTGGCTCTGGTTGTTCTAATTGTTTTTGCCAGCTTTTTAATGAAGCACTACACTGCACCGCTTCCTGAGAACGCAGCCCCATCAATCGGGCAAGTTTCAGTGTGGCCGCAAATCCAGCATCCCGTTCGAGTGCCTTCTGATAAACAGCCTGAAACGTGACATCCGGGATCGCCTGCTTTGTTCCCGCGCGACTGGCTCTGCTTAATCCTAATGCCTGATTACTCAAACGCGGAGAAGTTTTCAGTTTCTCCCTGCCTGCCATGCGGAAGATACTACGCAGTGCGGACATCTCATTTTGTACCGTTCGCTTGGCAATACC
>NZ_VCDP01000159.1:0-8665 GCF_033949345.1 Xenorhabdus littoralis | reverse complement strand
TCTCACTTCGCGCCGCGGCTGGCTTCAGCTCAGCGTCGGTCAGTGGTGGCGCATTATAGGGAGCTCTCTGATTTACGCAAGCCTTTTTGTGATTTTTTTATTTAAATGTTCAGATTTTAAACGAAAAGGCTATTTTTGCCTATTTTTTATCACATTTGGTAGGTCTGACAAGCTATTAACAACCAAATCTGCAGCCTGTTCTGCTTCTTCTGTTACAGGTTTTCCTGTACGAACAAGAATCTTAGTTCCAACTTTAGCTGCATTTGCTGCCAACATATCTTCTATCTTGTCTCCCACCATATAAGAAGCAGACATATCAATGTGTAATTCTTCCTGTGCATCAAGCAACATCCCCGCTTGTGGCTTACGGCAATTACACGTCTTCTTATATACTTCATCTATTGCTTCTGGATGATGAGGGCAATAGTAGATACCGTCGAAATCAACACCCCGGTCTGCCAGTGACCAATCCATCCACTCTGTTAACTGCATAAACTGATCTTCAGTAAAAATTTTACGGGCAATACCCGATTGATTTGTTACCAAGACCAACGCATAGCCCATTTTTTTCAATTCAAGCATGGCTTCAATCGCGCCATCAATAAATTGAAAGTTATCTATCTCATGTACATAACCGTGATCGATGTTAATCGTGCCGTCACGATCTAAAAATATGACAGGAATACCTTGAGTCACCTGATTGCTCCAAGAATGAACGAAGCAGACAGTATCGCATGATTTATCACTGAATGAGAATGCAGCATTTAATTTATTCATAGTTGACTTAGACGTCTAGACGCCTTAACATCCACTTTAATTCATGGCTTGTTGAATGTCCTCAGGTCATTCATCTCTAAATCTAATAAGAAGAACAAATAAGAAGAAAATGATAAGACTGACTCAGATAAATAAAGTATTTCAACAAGGATCGCGCTCAATCAAAGCGCTTTCAGATATTAATTTGCATGTTCCACAGGGGCAAATATACGGCGTCATCGGTTCTTCTGGTGCTGGAAAAAGTACTCTAATTCGCTGTGTGAATATGCTTGAGCGCCCGACTTCGGGTCAGGTATTGGTTGATGGGCAAGACCTCACTTCTCTCTCAGAGCGTGAATTGACTCGTGCACGTCGTCATATTGGCATGATTTTTCAACACTTTAATTTACTGTCATCCAGAACGGTTTTTGACAATATAGCATTACCGTTAGAACTGAATAGCACCCCAAAAGCTGAAATAAAGACTAAAGTTAATGAATTGCTGGAGTTGGTCGGCCTTACTGATAAACATGACGCATATCCTGCCAATTTATCTGGTGGTCAGAAGCAACGTGTCGCTATTGCCCGCGCATTGGCAAACTCTCCGAAGGTACTTCTTTGTGACGAAGCCACCAGCGCTCTGGATCCTGCAACAACACGTTCCATTCTGGAATTATTGAAAGACATTAATCGTCGTCTGGGTTTAACCATTCTTCTGATTACCCATGAAATGGATGTCGTTAAACGCATCTGTGACCAAGTTGCAGTCATCAGTGGCGGTCAATTGATCGAGCAAGATGTTGTTAGTGAAATATTTTCGCATCCCAAAACACCCGTTGCTCAAGAATTTATTAAATCTACGCTGCATTTGGATATTCCAGAAGATTATGCGAAAAAATTGCAGCCGGAATATGTGCCTGATCACAGCCCATTATTGAAACTGGAATTTACAGGTAAATCAGTTGATGCCCCTTTAATTTCCATCGCAGTTCGCCGCTTTAATATCGATATAAGTATCCTGAGTTCTCAAATGGATTACGCCGGTGGTGTGAAATTTGGGGTCATGTTGGCTGAGTTAGATGGCGAAAGCGACAATATCAAAGCAACAATCGCTTTTTTAGAAGAGCATCATGTGAAAGTAGAGGTTCTCGGTTATGTCTGAAGGAATGATTTTATTATTAGCTAAAGGAGTCTGGGAAACCCTCGTAATGACTTTCGTTTCTGGTTTCTTTGGCTTTGTTATTGGATTGCCGGCAGGTGTACTGTTATATGTCACTCGACCAGGGCAAATTATAGAAAATGGGACGCTTTATCGTATTCTGTCTGCGTTGGTAAATATTACCCGCTCGGTTCCGTTCATTATTTTGCTGGTATGGATGATCCCATTCACTCGGCTGATTGTCGGTACCTCAATCGGTTTACAGGCAGCAATTGTTCCACTCACGGTCGGCGCAGCACCTTTTATTGCCCGCATGGTAGAAAATGCGTTATTGGAAATTCCATCTGGTTTGATCGAAGCTGCACGAGCAATGGGTGCAACACCACTCCAGATTGTCAAAAAGATTTTATTACCGGAAGCATTACCTAGTTTGATCAATGCTGCCACAATTACCTTAATCACTTTAGTTGGATATTCCGCAATGGGAGGTGCTGTTGGTGCAGGTGGTCTGGGTCAGATTGGTTATCAATTTGGGTATATCGGATACGATGCGACTGTGATGAATACCGTATTAGCGTTACTTGTTGTTTTAGTGTTTTTGATTCAGTTAGGCGGTGATCATTTAGTAAAAACCATCAATCGCAAATAAGATTATTTTAACAAAGGTGGCAATAACGTCACCTAATACAAGGCTGAGACCTAAAAGCCTCATTATAGTAGTACGCAGTAACTTGATAAGACAGGTTATAAACCAGTATTCAATAGGGGTAAAATATGTCAGTGAAATTGAAATCCATTGCTGTAATCGGTGCATTATTAGGTACATTAGCTCTTGCAGGCTGCGGCCAAGAACAGAGAGACCCAAATCATATTAAAGTCGGCGTTATTGCAGGGCCTGAATTGAAAGTTGCTGAAGTCGCCAAACAAGTAGCAAAAGATAAATATGGCCTTGATGTTGAGCTGACAACATTCAATGACTATGTTCTACCGAATGAATCACTGAATAAGGGAGATATTGATGTGAATGTCTTCCAGCACAAGCCTTATTTAGATCAGCAAGTTAAAGAACGTAACTACAAACTGGCGATTGTTGGCAACTCTTTTATCTTCCCAATGGCGGCTTACTCTAAAAAAATCAAATCGCTGGATGAACTGAAAGATGGCTCTCAAATAGCTATACCAAACGATCCAACCAATCAGGGACGTGCACTGTTGTTATTGCAAAAAAACGGTTTAATTACATTGAAAGAGGGTGTTGGCCTGTTACCGACCATTCTGGACATTACCAGCAATCCTAAGCAATTGGACATTGTGCAACTGGAAGCACCGCAGTTGCCACGCTCACTGGATGACCAAAAGATCGCTTTTGCACTTATCAATAATACCTATGCAGGCCAGATTGGCTTAACGCCAGAACAAGATGGGATTTTCATTGAAGATAAAAATTCTCCTTACGTGAATATCATCGTTAGCCGTGAAGCCAACAAAGACGCTGAGAATGTGCAAAAATTCGTGAAAGCATACCAATCTCCGGAAGTTGAGCAAGAAGCTCAGAAAGTCTTCAAAGGCGGAGCAATAAAAGGCTGGTAATCTTTCATATTCAGTCAATCAAGATTAAAATCATTGGGCGGATATTCTTATATCCGCCCATTTTTATTGCGGAAAAGTAAACGCTTTGCCTGAATTGCCTGGTGGAATAGGCTCTCACTCCCTCACTGGCTTTATCAATATAAGGATTCAACTCGATGCGTGTATTACCTATCTGTTTCATGGCGCTCTTTATGGTTGGATGCACTTCGCTGTCAAATAAGGCCAATATGCCCGATGCGGAGTTGAAACATCCGTCAGCCAAAGTGTCCTCTTACGTCCGCCTATACACCAAAACAGACGAGCTGTTAGATTCACCATTTAAAGATTTAGGAATTGTGGCCGGAGAATCCTGCCGCAGTACACTACAAGATCCCCCAGCCAGTATTGCTACTGCACGGCAGAAAATGCTGGTGAGAGCAGCGGCTCTAAACGCTAATGCAGTCTTACTGCATCAATGTGCAATTTTATCCGGCCAAGGTTGCTACCAAACGGCCATTTGTGAAGGCTCAGCATTGTTGACAACCAATAAATAATTATTACTAAAAAGCCCATGTCAGATTTTCATTTTACGCAAATAGGAACCGTCCATTCTCCTTATAAAGAGAAGTTTGCCATCCCCCGTCAGCCGGGTCTGGTGCAAGATGGTACGGGTCAGCTAGAGTTACTTGCACCCTATAATAAGGTTGATGCAGTACGCGGGCTGGAGCAGTTCAGTCATTTATGGGTTATTTTCGTGTTTCATCAGACAATGGACGGTGGCTGGAATCCATTAGTGCGTCCGCCCCGTTTAGGTGGAAACGCCAAAATGGGCGTTTTTGCCACCCGTTCGACCTTTCGCCCCAATCCAATTGGTATGTCATTGGTGGAATTGAAAGGTATTCAATGCAAGAACAATCGCGTCGTTTTAGAGCTGGGTAGTTTGGATCTGGTGGATGGTACACCCGTGATCGATATCAAACCTTACTTGCCTTTCGCTGAATCATATCCAGAAGCTAAAGCGGGTTTTGCTCAAGCCGCACCCGATGCCGGCATGAAGGTCAGCTTCTCACCAGAAGCAGAGTGCCAACTTTTATCTTATCAGGCCAATTATCCTCATTTACGACGTTTTATCAGCCAGATATTGGCTCAAGACCCTCGTCCGGCCTATCGTAAGAAAGAGCAAGAAAACAGAATATATGCAGTTCATATTTTAGATTTCAACGTTCGTTGGCTAGTTTCTGATGCCCTGACCGAAGTCGTTTCTATCGAACACCGCTAAAACCCCTTTTGACATCGTAAGCTCGCTGGTAGACTAGCGGTTTATCTTTATTTTCTGATTTGGGTGGCAAGATATTGCCATCCAACAGCACTTTGCTACCCAATGGAAACTTACTATGCGTACTAGCCAATATCTGCTCTCTACTCTAAAAGAGACGCCTGCTGATGCAGAAGTTGTCAGTCATAAGCTGATGCTTCGTGCCGGAATGATCCGTAAACTCGCTTCTGGTCTTTACAATTGGATGCCGACAGGTGTCCGCGTATTGAAAAAAGTTGAAAACATTGTTCGTGAAGAGATGAATAATGCGGGAGCGATTGAGGTTTCCATGCCGGTAGTTCAGCCAGCAGATTTGTGGCAGGAAAGTGGTCGTTGGGAACAATATGGTACAGAATTGCTGCGTTTTGTTGATCGTGGTGAACGTCCTTTTGTTTTGGGGCCGACTCATGAAGAAGTTATCACCGACTTGGTTCGTAACGAAGTCACTTCATATAAGCAGCTTCCATTGAATCTGTTCCAGATCCAGACCAAATTCCGCGACGAAGTTCGTCCGCGCTTTGGTGTTATGCGCTCACGTGAATTTATCATGAAAGACGCATATTCCTTCCACACGAACCAAGAGTCCCTGCAAGAGACTTACGATAAGATGTACGATGCCTACAGCAAAATCTTTACTCGTATAGGTCTGGATTTCCGCCCAGTTCTGGCAGATACCGGTTCCATCGGCGGAAGCGCCTCCCATGAATTCCAAGTTCTGGCCGAGAGTGGTGAAGATGACATCGTATTCTCTACCGAGTCTAACTACGCAGCTAATATTGAATTGGCTGAAGCGGTCATGCCATCTCAGGAACGTGCGGCACCATCTGAAGAGATGCGTCTGGTTGATACACCAAACGCAAAAACCATCGCTGAACTGGTTGAGCAGTTCAACCTGCCGATTGAAAAAACGATCAAAACTCTGATCGTTCATGCAGCAGCAGAAAGCGAGCATAAATTAGTTGCTCTTCTGGTACGTGGTGATCATGAACTGAATGAAATCAAAGCAGAAAAATTATCTTTAGTCGCCAGCCCGCTGACTTTTGCTACTGAAGAAGAAATTCGTGCCATTGTGAAAGCTGGCCCAGGCTCTTTAGGCCCAGTGAATCTGCCAATGCCTGTTATCATTGACCGTAGCGTATCTGTCATGAGTGATTTCGGTGCAGGTGCCAACGTTGATGACAAACACTACTTTGGTATTAACTGGGAGCGCGATCTGCCACTGCCAGAAGTAGCTGATATCCGTAATGTAGTTGAAGGCGATGCCAGCCCGGACGGAAAAGGAACGCTGTTAATCAAACGTGGCATTGAAGTTGGTCATATCTTCCAGTTAGGCACCAAATATTCCGATGCCCTGAAAGCAACGGTGCAAAATGAAGATGGTCATAATCAAGTTCTCACCATGGGATGTTACGGTATTGGTGTAACCCGTATCGTGGCTGCCGCCATTGAACAGAACCACGATGATCGTGGCATTATCTGGCCAAACGCAATTGCGCCATTCCAAGTAGCAATTTTGCCAATGAACATGCACAAATCTTTCCGCGTGAAAGAAGTCGCTGAAAAGCTCTATGCGGACTTACGTGCCAGCGGTATTGACGTGATTTTTGACGATCGCAAAGAGCGTCCGGGCGTCATGTTTGCTGATATGGAATTGATCGGCGTACCTCAAACTCTGGTTATCGGCGATCGCAATCTGGATAATGGCGAGATCGAATACAAGTGCCGCCGTACTGGTGATAAGCAGATGCTGAAACTGGAAAATATTGTTGAATATCTGAAAGAAAAGATTCAACAAGCTTAATTTCGCCTGAAAAAACTCAGCTCAAATTGAAAAACCTGCGTATTGATAACGCAGGTTTTTTCAAAGGACAGACGTTATTTCTTAGTATTGCAGGAATCTGCTTTATCAAAACGGATTTTACCTGTTTGGATCACAGCATTATCGAACAACCCATCTTCCATGGAAGGACGAAGCGTATAATAGCCTTCTATTTCCACATAAACAGGCGTCCCACCTTCTACTCCTGTTGCACTGTAGCCACGTTCCAAATCGATATTTTCGGCAGCATCATAACGTTTTCCGGTACGACATTCCGTAAAGAGTGCTGAATCAGCAAAATAGCTGTATTCTCCTGCCAACTTTTTCGATGTTACCTTACCCAATTTATAGTTGAAATCCGATTGGATTGGCTGGCCATTAATATCCAGCATTACCACATCTTCACCTTTCATCTGGTAATAGGATTTGTTGCCATCTTGATTAGTCAGAACGATTTTTTTGCCATTGATTACCCAATGTCCCGTTTCAAAGAAGGTATTTTCCTCACTTTTGGCTTCCAGATAAGTCTGTCCCAATATATATGTCCCATCCTTAGCAAGCTGTAAAGTCGTCTCAATACCGGCACAATCTGCACAAGGCACAATTCCACTAAACACTTTTTCGGCTGGCAGAGACTTTTCCTGAGATACACTGCTGATCTGTGCTGTGGAATTGTCCTGTAATGCCAAATTGTTCTGACATCCAGCGGATGTGAACACTCCTGCTGCGAGTAATGCAAACAATATTTTTTTATTCATCATCATTTCAATCCAATAAATTCAAAAAAATACTCTTTTTTATAACGTCCGTTACTGATAAAACATAAGCTTTATGTAACAAGATTGACGTTACTTTACCGTACTCCAAAATACACGGTGAGAAAAATAAAAACATTTTGATCTAATTTCATTGCCTGATAATGAGCGAAGGGTTTAATCTACTGCTAATTTCAACGCAATGCCCACAGACTTATACAGTGATTATAGAAAACTTACTGTGCTATAGTCGTAGGTAGCATTTTTTGCGTTTGAGTTTGGTCAATCACGGGCGGCACGATCACCGCCACTAACATAGTGGTGAGCAAATATGTCTATAGATACTGAATACCAACCCATTAATTGTGATGATTACGACAACCTTGAGTTAGCTTGCCAGCGCCAACTTCATTTGCATATCCAATTGCGAGGCGGCGAAATATTTGAAGGTAAAGCTAATGAGTTGATTTTGAGGAAAAAAGTGGAGTATCTTCTTATTGAGTCAAATGAAGGGTCCCGTGAATTAAGGTTAGATTACATTATCAGTTTCAGCAATCCAGAAATCGGAACGATTATGATTGAGTATTCTCCATCGCTATAACAAATATCCCCTGAAACAGGATAAAAAGCCCTTGTATTTAACAAGGGCTTTTTATCCTCATTAACTTTTATAAATCAGTTATTAAATTACAATTTTCATTTGAAAATTTATCGACTGTATAAATAACAGAGATAGACTTCTCTATGTAAAGTTAATAATAGTCAAGATCAGCCTCTTATATAATACACAATGGAAAATTGCATTATGAAAGACAACCTCTTGGCCGAATTAATTTAATATAATAAGAAGGAAAGGGAATAATTTGCTGAATAAAAAATAGATTTAATAACCAAATTTAAAATACAGCAACGCATCCCTTTCCATATGGTAAATATTTAATAAGGTAATAATTTTAATGAATCAAATATTATTTTCTATTTAACAATATCAACTTTATTAATAATGGAAATATTAAGAAAACCTCATCATTTAATTCCTTGCAATAAATACTAAATACAATACTAAAAACAACTAAATATAGTTATGGTACCGCCCCTGTCTGAATAAATATCCAATTTCGCTACGTAAAAACCGTCCTTGTATTTTAAATATAGTACACACTTTTATATTTTCAAGTGAAAATTATTTTTATTTAAAATAGTCATCAATTTCATATACCACTCACTTGACCATTCATAGCTTACAGGACACATAACATGCTGAAATTTTTTCAAATCAGAACCACCCGCAT
>NZ_VCDP01000158.1:0-1636 GCF_033949345.1 Xenorhabdus littoralis | reverse complement strand
CGCAACATCTGGCCGACTATATGCTGCCCGCCGCCTTTGTGGTACTGGAAACTTTCCCGCTCACGCTGAACGGCAAGCTGGACCGCAAGGCACTGCCCGCGCCTGAGCAATCTGCTGTGGCTGTACGCGGTTATGAGGCCCCTATTGGTGAAGCGGAAACCACCCTGACGCAGATCTGGCAAGACCTGCTGGGACTGGTGCGTGTCGGCCGCCATGATCACTTCTTTGAACTTGGTGGTCACTCGCTGCTGGTGGTCAGTGTGATCGAACGACTGCGCCAGCAGGGCTGGGAACTGGACGTCCGTACGGTATTCACTGCACCGATCCTCGCCGATCTGGCCCGGGCGATTCAGGTATCCCCGGGTGATGTCCCGGTCTTTGTCGTGCCGCCCAACCGTATTCCTGATGGCAGCACTGTGCTTACACCTGAAATGCTGCCGCTGGTCACGCTGTCCCAGACCGAAATCGACACCATCGTCAACCGGACTTCTGGCGGAGCGGCCAATGTGCAGGACATCTATCCTCTGGCCCCGTTGCAGGAAGGTATCCTGTTCCACCATTTGCTGAATCCGGCCAAAGATCCCTACGTTATCTCGTCGCTGCTATGTGTCGACAGTCAGGCAGACCTTGATGCATTCACGGCTGCATTACAAGCGGTTATCGGCCGACACGATATCCTGCGCACCGCCATCCACTGGACCGGATTGTCCCAGCCGGTTCAGGTTGTGCACCGGAACGCTCCATTGCCTGTTCATCACCTGACCCTGAAGGACAGTGATGATGTGACTGCCAGTCTGCAAGCCCGCATGGGGTTGTCACACCTGAATATGGATTTATCTCAGGCGCCGCTGATACGCTTACAAATTGCCGCTGACCCACATTCAGCCAAGCTGTACGTCTTGCTCCAATTCCATCACATTATCGATGATAACCTCTCATTACGGCAGGTTCTCGCGGAAACGGCAGCATTCTTAATGGGAAAAAATGCCGATTTACCGCCATCGGTGCCTTATCGCAACTTTGTCGCTTATGCCCGTCAGGAAAGCCATATTCAGGCCGCAGAAACCTTTTTCCCGGACTACCTGGCAGATCTCGATGAAGTGACGGCCCCTTTTGGCCTGATCAACGTTCAGGAAGAGGGTGAACATACGGCAGAATCCCAACAGCTCCTTAATGCCGGCTTATCACGCGCCCTCCGTGAAACGGCCCGCAGGCTGGGCACCAGCCCTGCGGCATTGTTCCATGCGGGGTGGGCGCTGGTCGTTGCCCGAACCAGCGGGCGTGATGATATTGTATTCGGTACTACCTTATCAGGCCGTATGTCGGGCATGGCAGGCAGTGCGGGCGCGTTGGGCATGTTTATCAATACCCTGCCGGTCAGGCTGAAACTCAAAGGGATCAGTGCTGAGGAACTCGTCAAGGCAGTCACTGACACATGCGCCAGTTTACTACAATATGAACAGACTCCCTTGTCCCTGGTACAGCGCTATAGCGGGCTCGGCAATATGCCGTTGTTCAGCGCCTTGCTCAACTGCCGGCATATGAGTGACAAGGACAGCGGCACACTTAACCTGTCGCAGTTTGGTATAACCAGTCTGGCTGGCCGGGAACGCACCAATTATCCCGTGGGGATCTC
>NZ_VCDP01000157.1:0-1229 GCF_033949345.1 Xenorhabdus littoralis | reverse complement strand
CGGATACACTGCCACAATGCTGTGTGGTTATCGGTTTTATTGGCAATGAGTCCGATTTCTTCCTCTTCAACCGGATCGCGCGGCCTGTCAATCAGAGCCAGTGGTGTAATATCTTCACCGTCTTTATCGGTAAAAAGTTCAACTACGCGCAGGTCATAGGCTTGGGTTTCCGGCTCTTCGGCATCTTTCATTTTGGTGCAGGTGATAATCTGTGCGCCGCCTTTTTCCCCCTCCTGATTGATCCGGTATTCAACATCCAGCGCAGCCCGAAACGCACTG
This sequence comes from Xenorhabdus littoralis, assembly GCF_033949345.1. Classification (NCBI taxonomy): domain Bacteria; kingdom Pseudomonadati; phylum Pseudomonadota; class Gammaproteobacteria; order Enterobacterales; family Morganellaceae; genus Xenorhabdus; species Xenorhabdus littoralis. The sequence goes on along the minus strand of NZ_VCDP01000157.1, from coordinate 950 downwards.
GAACCCCTTGCGCCTTTGCTTTCATCTTTGCCTGAATGGTGAACAACCAGAATACTGGCCCCTGTTTTGGCTTTCAGTTCGTCACAGCCCCGGACAAAAGCGCCCATGTCTTTGGAATCATTTTCATCAGCCCCGCCAAAACAACGGGCAAGGGTATCCAGAATAATCAGGCGCATTGGCTGGCCCGTTTCAGATTCAACCTGCTGAGCAGCAATCACCAGCTCATGCACTTCGGCGGGAGAGGCCGGAAAGACCGGCGTATTGATCAGATACATATTTTCAACAGTCTGACCATTAACGATTTCCCAGGCTTTGATGCGCTGTGGCACGCCGCTCCCGCCTTCACCGACGACGTACAGTACGGAACCCTGAGCAACCTGTTTTCCTGCCCATGCCTTCCCCGTGGCAATATGACAGCCCCATGCTCCCGCCAGAACACTCTTATATGATCCGCTCGCGCCGTAAATGCTGCACAGGGAATGTGCCGGGATAATACCTTTAACCACGTAGTCTAACTGAGCATCAAATCCTGTCGAACCCACTGACAGTGGTAACTTTGTTTTACGCTTTGGATAAATGCTTTCGACATTGTCATAATGACGGTTTTCTATTGCGTGAAGGTTCATGGGTTTCCCTGCCTGATATAACCCGTTACTGAATACCTGCTTTACTGCTTCAATACCGTGTTGTTGTCGATAATCGTCCCAGTCAGCTTTTATATTACCCGGTGGCAATGTAAGCCAGCCGTTAACCGCAATGGCCGCTTTTTCTGCTGAGAGTTTGCCAGTATTCACTTTCGGTCTCCCGTTCTTATCCAGTTCGCTGGGATGATGCCAGTCGTTATCTGCGGCAATAATAATTTTCGTGTCCTACCAGCGTTCCCCGACTGATTGGGCGACGTAGAGCAAATTACCTGCATCCAGCGCTGATAGAGCAATAAACGCGCCTTT
>NZ_VCDP01000156.1:0-1178 GCF_033949345.1 Xenorhabdus littoralis | reverse complement strand
TAACACTAATGTAGTGCCCCCAAGGTTTTTTATGCTCTCCATATTTTATCGCTAACTGAACAAAGTGCCCCACACTTTTTAATATCAATTAAAATTTAAATGTTTGTCAAATTAAATTTCGTACTCTTCTGTTTATATCTTGCCTAATGAGATGCACATCGTATAATAATTTAAAAATTCGAACGATAACTATATTCATACAAGTCTTGTAATGTGTATCTTATTCCATTGGTACCCGCAGGAATAACACATAAAGCTCACAAATAAATCTTATGCCGACTCTGTGGTAAAGTTTTGTTTAGAATAATCGATCAGTCATACCCGAGGATGTTTATACTGCTAATGCCATCTGTTTTATTAGATATAAAACAATATTATAAAAATAATTTACCTAACCTTAAAAAGGCAAAAAAATGAAAAAACCACTAGCGTTATTATCATTATCAATAGTTATCACAATTTTTTCTTATAGCGCGCAATCAACAAAATCAGAAGAACTTTTTGTATCTTCATGGACTCAGAATGTATATAATGATAGTGACAACGATATATATTTTGGCGGTAATTATACTGAGACAACTAATTCACACAGGGTAAGCCCTCGTAGTAACAAGCATTTTGATTGGAAGACACCAGCAAATAGAATTCAATACATATATAATAGTAAAAAGGAAATATTATATAGTACTGTAGATAATAATTCAAGCGTAATATCAACTGTAACGGGAATTAAATGGAAAAAAGGGAAGCCTGATAAGATAGAAGTGTGTTATCTTGTCCAGTATAATGCCATATCTGATTTTGGATACAGCGTAAAATACAAGAATAATGGAGGATTAGATTTCGTGCAATTTAACGCCCCGGCCGCTCTAATTCCAAATATTGTAGGCGATAATATTGATGTTGGATGTAAGTCAAACTTTGATTACGTTGTGAAATATCACGGGTAGAAAACCGAGCGTCCATCTGTTCGTGCCGAAAAGAAAGAGCACCAAAAACGAAACTGTAACCGGCGTGAGGACAGAGTTTGCTCGGTTCTGTTGCAAAGTTTGTCTAGTCCTGATATACGTTGACACTATTTTTACTTAACGCCTGATGATGTACTTCATCGGGCGTTTGATATTTTAGAGCTAAGTGTGGAGAGCATAAAAAAACCTTGGGGCACTACATTAGTGTTA
>NZ_VCDP01000155.1:0-866 GCF_033949345.1 Xenorhabdus littoralis | reverse complement strand
GCAAGGCGTGGATTTACAAATTGATTAGCGATGGGGAATTCCCGAAACAAATCAAACTCGGCTCCCGTTCCATCGCATTTATTGAATCAGAGATTGATAACTGGATTGCGCAACGGATCGCGGGATCACGAGCGGCATAGCACATAAAAGAACATGACATAAGAAACAGAATATAAAAAAAACAACGCCCCAGTGTGCGCTAACACAACTGAGGCGTCTGACCAACAACCGTTAATTAAGGTAACGATGATGGCTGATATACAGCATACCCAAACTCACCCTAAATTTACACTTTCAGATAAGACAGCTCGTCAAAAACCGCTCGACCTGATCCAGACCGTGAAAAAATCCGCCATGTATCATTGGGAAAATCTGCTGCCTGCGTGTGGTATCGATATCCCGGCAAAAGGTAAACATGGCGCTTGCCCGATCTGCGGTGGCACCGACCGTTTTCACTTTATTGATGATCACCATCACGGCAACTGGCATTGCCGCCAGTGTGATACGCTGAACTATGGTGATGGGCTGGATTTGGTAGCAAAAACCAAAGGAATTTCTATTACTAAAGCGGCTAAAATTGTTGCGGATGTACTGGCATTACCTCTGCCTGAACCCAAGCCCGCCAAAGAAAACCTTTATCCAATACAACCGATTGCCGACAGCGTGGCGGCTCTGATGGCGCAGACAGTTGCCGGACAATCTCCTTATTTGACTGCAAAAGGGCTGCATTGCCCTAATCAGCGGTTACTGCCTGATAATTCAGCAGTGTTGCGACTCGCAACACTGGACAAAAAAATAACAGGCGCGCAGATCATCAAACCGGATGGTAAGAAAAAATTACTCACTGGCAGCCAGAAAAAAGGCGC
>NZ_VCDP01000154.1:0-861 GCF_033949345.1 Xenorhabdus littoralis | reverse complement strand
AGCAAGGCGTGGATTTACAAGCTGATTAGCGATGGGGAATTTCCGAAACAGATTAAACTCGGCTCCCGTTCCATCGCGTTTATTGAATCAGAAATTGATAACTGGATTGCGCAGCGTATCGCAGGATCACGGGCGGCATAGCACAGAAAAGAACATAAGAAACAGAATATAAAAAAGCAACGCCCCAGTGTGCTGACACACAACTGAGGCGTCTGACCAACAAACGTTAATTGAGGTAACGATGATGGCTGATATACAGCATACCCAAACTCACCCTAAATTTACACTTTCAGATAAAAACCGCAGCCAAAAACCGCTCGACCTGATCCAGACCGTGAAAAAATCCGCCATGTATCATTGGGAAAATCTGCTGCCTGCCTGCGGTATAGATATCCCGGCGAAAGACAAGCATGGTGCCTGCCCGATTTGCGGCGGCACTGACCGTTTTCACTTTATTGATGATCACCATCATGGTAACTGGTATTGTCGCCAGTGTGACATACCGAACTACGGCGATGGGCTGGATTTGGTGGCAAGAACCAAAGGAATTTCGATCACTGAAGCGGCGAAAATCGTTGCGGATGTACTGGCATTACCTTTTCCCGAACCCAAGCCAGCCAGAAAAACCATTCAAACAACACAACCTATAGCTGAAAGAGTGGCAGCTCTGATGTCGCAGACAGTTGCCGGACATTCTCCCTATTTGACTGCAAAAGGGCTGCATTGCCCTAATCAGAGATTGTTGGCCGATAATTCGACAGTGTTGCGACTCACAACACTGGACAAAAAAGTAACAGGCGCGCAGCTCATCAAACCGGATGGTGAGAAAAAATTACTCACCGGCAGCCAGAAAAAAGGCGC
>NZ_VCDP01000153.1:0-4441 GCF_033949345.1 Xenorhabdus littoralis | reverse complement strand
TTCAAACTTTTCTTTAGACATTAGGTTGTCCCTCTAAGACACGGAATCGGTGGCTTAACCACATCAACCAAGCAATTTGCTTGTTAGATATTTACAGGAAGAAACTCAGGAGGCAAGAACAGGGGAAGTGGTGCTGATAGGCAGATTCGAACTGCCGACCTCACCCTTACCAAGGGTGTGCTCTACCAACTGAGCTATATCAGCACATACTTGGAGCGGGCAGCGGGAATCGAACCCGCATCATCAGCTTGGAAGGCTGAGGTAATAGCCATTATACGATGCCCGCGTGAACTCGGCTACCTGACTTTAATCAGCTGTATCTTAATGCCTTAAATGTTTTGCTTGGAGTATATAACTCGAGCAGAACACTCAAGGTGAAAACTGGTTAATGGTGGTGGGGGAAGGATTCGAACCTTCGAAGTCTGTGACGGCAGATTTACAGTCTGCTCCCTTTGGCCGCTCGGGAACCCCACCTTTTCCAAATTTTTAATGGTGCCGGCACCAAGAGTCGAACTCGGGACCTACTGATTACAAGTCAGTTGCTCTACCAACTGAGCTATGCCGGCATCAAGTGCTGCGCATTCTAGGTAGTGTTGGCCCATGATGCAACAAAAAAATTGCTTTTTTTGTTCTTTCGCTCATAAATTATCCACTTATAATGATATTGATGATTTTTTCAATAAATTCAGTCTAAATAACAAACAAAAAAACCTTGTGGTAGAGAAAATTGTTAAATGCAATTGTTGATTGTTTTTTGCAAATCATTCATCTCTCCTTCATTTTTTTGTGAAAGATAAGAATAGCTATCAAAAACAGTCACAGAAATAGAATATTTTTTACACTTTTGTATTTGCCATCAAAAAAATTACTAAAATCATAAAAAAATCTACGCCTGCGATAGCTCAACCGATATGATGAGATTTATTTTTTTGTCGGATACAGGTGTTCTCAACAACCTGTCCAACCTGCATAGACAGGCAGATGTTGGCTTATGAATAAGAAAGAAACTTTTTTGACGACTCCATATTTACAATTTGATCGTGAACATTGGGCAACATTGCGTGACTCTGTGCCTTTAACATTAACAAAAGAAGAAGTCGCTGCTTTAAAAGGGATTAATGAAGAAATCTCAATAGATGAAGTAGTTGAGATCTATCTTCCATTATCACGCCTACTCAATTTTTATATCAGCTCCAATTTACGGAGACAGGCGGTTCTTGACCAGTTTTTAGGAACCGATGGGCAAAAAATACCTTACATTATTGGCATCGCAGGTAGTGTTGCTGTAGGAAAAAGTACAACAGCACGCTTATTACAGGCCTTACTCAGTCGTTGGCCCGAACATCGTCGCGTTAAGTTAGTGACAACAGACGGCTTTTTGCATTCTAATAATGTATTGAATGAACGTGGTTTAATGAAAAAGAAAGGATTTCCTGAATCCTATGATATGCGTAACTTGGTCAAATTCGTCGCCGATATAAAATCAGGTGCCGAAAAGGTCACCGCTCCAGTATATTCCCATCTAAGTTATGATATTGTTCCCAATGAACAACTTATCATTGAAAGACCGGATATTTTGATCCTTGAGGGCTTAAACGTACTACAAAGTGGCATGGATTATCCACACGAGCCACACCATGTTTTTGTCTCTGACTTTGTTGATTTTTCTATTTACGTTGATGCATCAGAAGAGCTACTCGAAGAGTGGTACGTCAGTCGTTTTCTTAAGTTTCGACAAGGTGCATTCTCTGATCCTGATTCTTATTTTCATAATTACTCTAAGTTGACTGCAGAAGAAGCAACAATGGTTGCATCTAGTATTTGGCGAGAAATCAACGGATTAAACTTACAGCAAAATATTTTACCAACGAGAGAGCGTGCAAGTTTGATTATGACAAAAGGGACCAATCACGCGATTGAAAATGTCAGATTAAGGAAATAAAGCCAGAAAATAAAGTCAATAGCCGGAAATATTTCCGGCTTTACACTCATGTCCCTCTCAAGGAAATTTCACCACCGATATAAGGCGTAATAACCCCATTAATCTCAAGCAACAGTGCACCTTGTCGATCAATCCCACGAGCAATCCCATGAATTTCTTGATCACCAATAATTAATTTAACTGAGCGATTAATAAAATTATCTAATTTAATCCATCGAGGAATAAAAGGAGTCAATCCTTCGTTTTCAAACTGAATCAATGCATTTTTAAGTTCAACGATGATTTCAGCAACCAATTTATTCCGTTCAACCACCAGGCCCGTTTGTTGTAAATTAGTCCATCGTTGATTAATTGTTTTCTGCTGCTCACTACTCATCGAAATATTCATGCCTATTCCGATAACGATATGGGCTGCATCTCCCGTTTTTCCAGTCAATTCAACCAATATACCTGCCAATTTTTTATCATCCAAATATAAATCATTTGGCCATTTTACTTTTACTCTTCCAGCGCCCTGATGATTAAGAACTTCTGCAATTACAATTCCAACAACCAAACTTAAACCAATTGCTGCTGCTGGCCCTTGTTCCAAGCGCCAATACATGGATAAATATAAATTTCTACCAAAAGCAGAAACCCACTGCCTGCCACGGCGCCCCCTACCGGCATACTGATATTCTGCAACGCAAGCATCTCCGGAATCGAGTTCTGCTAGCTTCTCCAGCAAATACTGATTGGTAGAATCAATAACAGGTATAATTTCAATATGATCATCTGGAAGATAATTCTTAATAATTTCGTGATCCAAAAGATTCATTCGTGCTGGGAAACGATAGCCTTTACCTGGGATTGTTAGAATTTCCACGCCCCATTCACGAATAGTCTGTATATGCTTATTAATTCCTGCTCGGCTCATTCCCAATTCTTGACCAAGTTGCTGTCCTGAATGAACCTCACCATCTGATAACACTTTAATTAATTTTAACGGAACACTAATATCTTTCATGAAATACATTCCACCGCATCTATTTCACCCTCACTGCCAATAAAGCGTACTTCAGGTTCTAAGAGAATATTAAATTTTTCTGCCACTTTATTCCGTACATAAGCAGCTACGGCGATAATATCCTGCCCCGTTGCATTTCCTTTATTAACTAATACTAATGCCTGCTTTGTATGAACAGAAGCATCACCAATAGAAAACCCTTTCAAGTGACATTGATCGATAAGCCATCCTGCAGCAATCTTTACGCTCTGTTCATTATGGTGGTATTGAGGACAATCTGGATACTCAGATTTTATCTGCTGTGCTAATTCAGTCGATACAATTGGATTTTTGAAAAAACTTCCCGCATTACCCATAACCGCAGGATCTGGCAATTTACTCTGACGCATTTCACACACGGTATTGAATATTTGCTCTGGTGTAATATCTTCTCGTGAGAATTGAGCCAAACTGCCATAAGCTAATATTGGCTTCCATTCTTTATTCAGACGTAAACCCACTGCCGTAATAGCGTAGCCATCTTTATGTTGATGTTTGAAAATACTGTCTCTATAAGCAAATTGACATTCATTTGTCATTAGACGAGTAGAATTACCAGTTTTCAATTCAATGAAATCTACATATTCACAAACATTTTTAAATTCAATCCCATATGCACCAATATTCTGGATAGGAGCAGAACCCACATTTCCGGGAATCAGAGCTAAGTTTTCCAAGCCATAAATCCGCTGCTTAAATAAATAAGCAATCAAATCATGCCAATTCTCACCTGCACCAACATGAATGTGCCATGCAGTATCTGATTCTTGTATATCGATACCAAGAATACGATTCAGGATCACAGTACCTTTAAAATCTTCAGTGAAGAGAACGTTGCTTCCTCCTCCTAGCAATAAAATAGGATGATTTTTTCCCATCGCTTCTTGCCATAAAGATAAGAGAGATTCAATAGTTGTTGCTGTACCAATATAATCAGCACAGGCCGAAATACCAAATGTGTTGAACGTTTTTAGTTGAGTAGATTGACAGACAGACATTCACTTCAAGCTCAGTAGATAATTTGGGCTTAGTCTATCAGACTCTACATTTGAAAGATAAGTCAACAATGAATCAAGACTTATATGCTTTTGAAAATAAGAGAGAACCAGAAATGCAAAACGCCACTCATTCGAGTGGCCTTTTGACTTGGTATTAAAGCTTGGCAGTTCCCTACTCTCACATGGGGAGACCCCACACTACCATCGGCGCTACGGCGTTTCACTACTGAGTTCGGCATGGGGTCAGGTGGGACCACCGCGCTGTTGCCGCCAAGCAAATTCTGTTTTATTTGCCGAACATATATTATTCATGGTGCTGATACCCAGATTCGAACTGGGGACCTCACCCTTACCAAGGGTGTGCTCTACCAACTGAGCCATATCAGCAAACGCTGAAATAAAAAGTGTTGCCAAATGGGCAATACTTATAATTTGGTGTCTGGCAGTGCCCTACTC
>NZ_VCDP01000152.1:0-1143 GCF_033949345.1 Xenorhabdus littoralis | reverse complement strand
ATGCTGCCGTCCTTATTCACACGGTCATCAATGTAGATGAGTTCCAGTCCGTTGTTGTTCTTCGGGGATGAGATACCGCCATGCACACCCCATGCCCCATCAGCGTTATAGCCGAGGACATTGGCTATCTGATAGTGACCGGTGCCGAGTTTAGTGACTGTTGCGCCTTCCGATTCGTCGTTAGTGGTAAAGGTGCCATCGGGGGAAATTTGGATGATGGGGGAGGATTTTTTGTAAAATCCACTGCCGTCTACGGTGGCGTTTGCCCCCAAAGATAATGCTGTCCCATGACCTGTTGGAAGTTTCAATGAGGAATTGCGCCCACCATCTGTAAGCAAAATAAATCCCCCCTCAGAATCAACGTTAATTCCCACTCGTTTTGAATTATCCGGTCGATAGGCGTTAATTCCGGATATTACCGATAACGCACTGTTTAATGATTGTCCGCTGGTTTGTTTCTTGGATAAAAATTCATCTGTCGCTGCAAATTAGCTCATCACCTGATCAGGAGAATCTCCAGATTTCTGTGCGATTTGGCTCCTATCCAACTTCCCGTCTACCGCCGCCTGCAATGCCCGTATCGATTGCAACGCCACCGTTTGTCCATTCGGCAACGTCACATTCACCACGCCATTTTGTGACATCCACTTGTCCATGTTCTGGAGGAAATTGACAACTGTAGCGGTCAAGCATTTCCGGCCACTCTCCCAATTTTCTGCCCTTTAATCCCATGCTTTTAGGATACTCGGCATAAATAGTGACCTTCCCCGCTTTACTAAAATCCATCCTTAGATAGTTTTCCTTTTCATACTTAGATCGACGTGGTTTACCTAAATGTTTTAATATAACTTTAGCTGCCGTAACACAAATTTTCATGTGTGAGCCAGTATAAGGAGGCTTGCACGCATCCCAACTAGCTACGGCACATAAGTATTCGTCATTTTGGGTGTTTTTAGCGGTTTGTGTTGCTGAATTCATCATTAAAAACTCCGTAATATCATAAAGTTGATAATATAGCTCACACACTACTATATTTTAGACACCAAAAATATGCATGTGTTGCGATTTTGTGTTACGGAGTGTCGTTTTTTAATGTAAAACACACTGTATAAAAACACAAGAACCGGACAATCGTAACGAATA
>NZ_VCDP01000151.1:0-1376 GCF_033949345.1 Xenorhabdus littoralis | reverse complement strand
GGCCGGAGATAGGCCACCAGTCGTTTGTCACCGGCGATATCTTCGCGGGCGATAACGGCCGCTTCCTGCACTCCTGCACACTGGGTCAGGCGCGCTTCAATTTCCCCCAGTTCAATACGGAAACCGCGCAGTTTGACCTGAAAGTCGTTACGGCCGAGGTATTCGATATTGCCGTCGGACAGCCAGCGGCCGAGGTCGCCGGTTTTATACAGCCGGGCAGTCGGGGCGGTGGAGAACGGGTCAGGGATAAAACGCTCCGCTGTCAGGGCCGGACGGTTAAGGTAACCGCGGGCCACGCCGGCACCGCCGATATAAAGCTCGCCGGTTACGCCGATGGGGACTGGCTGGCCGCAAGGGTCGAGAAGATAGGCGCGCAGGTCAGGTAATGGCTGGCCAATCAGGCTGCCCCGCCCTCCGGTGATATCCTCCTCGGTGAGTTCCCGATAGGTAGCATGGACGGTGATCTCAGTGATGCCGTACATATTCACCAGCTGGGTCTGGCGGACAGGGTTATTTGCAATCCACGGTGCCAGCGATGGTAATTCCAGCGCCTCCCCGCCGAAGATAATGCAGCGCAGGGCATGTGCGGTGTCATTCTGGGCAGGAATAAGCTGGCGGAAAGCACTCGGTGTCTGGTTCAGCACCGTCACGCGTTCGTGGCACAACAGGGCATAGAATGCCTGTGGCGAGCGGGCACAGGCTGCCGGTACGATAACCAGCCGGCCGCCGTAAGCTAAGGCCCCCCACAGTTCCCAGACCGAGAAATCAAAAGCAAAAGAGTGGAACAGAGTCCAGACATCATTGTGATTGAACTGGAAATAATCCTGCGTGGCCGCCAACAGGCGAATGACGTTCGCGTGTTCCACCATCACCCCTTTGGGCTGACCGGTGGAGCCGGAGGTGTAAATCACGTACGCCAGATGGTGTGAGGTCACTCCCCGTGCCCGGCTGTCAGGATTGCTGTCCGGCGCTCCGTCAAGGACGGACGGCGAGCGGGCATCAAGCACCACAGTAGGCAAGTGGCTGTCCAGCGTTTCAACCAGCGCGGACTGAGTAAGCAGGGCCACCGGTGCTGCATCACTGAGCATATAGGCCAGACGTTCGGCCGGATAAGCCGGGTCAAGCGGCAGGTAGGCCGCCCCGGCCTTCAGAATGCCCAGCAAGCCGACAACCATCTCCAGACTGCGCTCAACGCAAATAGCGACCCGGTCATCCGGCTGTACGCCCAGCGCCAGCAGATGATGGGCCAGCCGGTTGGCATGGCGGTTCAGTTCGCCGTAGCTGAGGGACTGTCCTTCAAACACCACGGCGGTAGCATCAGGCGCCAGCATAGCTTGCTGCTCAAACCGTTCATGGATCAGGGCGTCCTGCGGGAA
>NZ_VCDP01000150.1:0-1998 GCF_033949345.1 Xenorhabdus littoralis | reverse complement strand
TTAGCGCCAAGAGCCGATGCTATCATGGGGCAGGATTACCTGTGGAGCGGCGACCAGCTTATCGAAGAAACGCCGATTTAAGCCAATGGCACACCGGTGGAAGATCAACGTATCCGTTGGTTATATGAACCCGGTTCATTAACACCGTCAGCCCGCTTTGAAAAAGGCAAGCTGCACTATATTGTCAGTGACCATCAGGGTACGCCGCGCGAGATGCTCAACGAAAACGGCACACTGGTCTGGGCGCAGCGGCTGACGACATGGGGCAAAGCGGAGAAATCGCAGGTCATTGCGTCGAATAACCCGGATTACCATGTGGGCTGTAATCTGCGGTTTGCAGGGCAATATGAAGACGAAGAGAGCGGGTTATACTACAATCGTTTTCGTTATTATTCACCGGAGACCACGCAGTATATCTCGCCTGACCCGATCGGGCTGAAAGGTGGACTTGACCCTTACGGGTATGTGCATAATCCGGCTAACTGGATCGACCCATATGGATTGGCAAGTGGCTTAGGTAACAAAGGAGATGTTGGAGATACCGTCACTGTATTTAGAGTTCAAGGAGGAATACCTCCCAATGCAAGTCACCACCGAATAAGAGTCGATGACGCTGGAAATCCTAAAATTCAAAATGCTACCTTAAATATCAGTATTGGTGACACTAAACATGCTGAGCATTTTAAGAATATTAGGGGCGGAGATGCTGAAATCGTTTCATTTGAAATCCCTAAATAGCTTAACGACTTTATTAAAGAAAATGCCATTCCGCAAAAAGGTTATAAAACAAACCCATTAAATCAGAAAGGAATGGCTCCTAAAATAGTAGATCCAACAACCCCCTGTGACTCATACGAATTCCCTAAAGTGTGGACTAAATGGCTAGAAGAGAATGCTGTTCCCGGCTCTGGAAAAGTAAAAAAATAAATTAAGGTGGTTATATGTTTGAGGAAGATGATGATTTCTTAGCCGATGATAATGTTGTTGTTGCAATAAAGAACAATAATATTATTACTTGGTATCAATCAGACAGAGAAATATGGGTGCTGGATAGACAAAAATGGCATAGAGATTTTGTTGACAATGACATTGTTTGTCCAGAAGACAGTGCTGATGATCGATTCGGCATTTTAATTGTTAATGATGCAACTAAAGATAAATTTTTTGACAGTATTTTGTCTTTTAAGGTCGATAATAAAAAACTAGAGGAATTCAAGGAAAAAATACAAGACTCTTCTTCTTGGTGGGACTCTCACGAGCTATTTCCAATGGCATTCATTGATTTTGATTCAAAAAAATTAAGTGCATGTTATCCATACCCAGGAAAAGTACCTGTGGAAAGATATGTACCTGATGGTTGGAATGGTGAGTTTATTGATTTTATGCGCAAATTTGATGAAAGTATTCTGCCCAAGAACGAAAAATATTGGGTCATTAATGATATTGATTATTTAGAAAAACTTTCTTCTTTATTTTAATAAAATAGCCGGAAGATCACGGGGATCTTCCGGCTATGTTCTTTTTAAGAGCCGCTCAGTCCCTGCTCTTAGTTGCTATTGTAATCGCCAATCAGTTCCCGCATCCGCAGCTTAATTTCACTGATTTTCGTCCGTTGGCGCTGGTATTGCTGTTTGAGGCTGTGGGTCTCGTTGCTGTCGGGGATCAGCACCAGACAGCCGTCCATGATCTTCACCGTGACCGAGCCGCCAATCTCAAAGCCTGCCTGTTTAAGCCATTGCCCCTTAAGGTGTATTGCGGGTGGGGCGTTGGCCTTGTCGTTTTGCGGGACGTATTCCACGGTGTAATAACGTTCTTTTTTTGTAGCTGCGTCGAATGATCCGGATTATCACGTGGGGTGTAATTTCAGGTTCTGCGGGCAGTATGAGGATTCTATACCCATACCGATGGCGTGATCTACGACTATGCCACGCCGGATAACCGGGTCTTGTCCCGTAACCGCCACCTTCCCCACTGCCTGCTGACCGGCGAACTATGCCT
>NZ_VCDP01000149.1:0-318 GCF_033949345.1 Xenorhabdus littoralis | reverse complement strand
AAAATCTGTACCACCGCATCATCCCGGTGTCGCAGGGCACCAAGACAAAACGCCAGCCCCAGTGCGGTTTTTCCCATCGAAGGGCGGGCAGCCAGCAAAATGAGATCACCGGCCTGCAAGCCGCAGGTTTTTTCATCAAGATCCTGAAATCCGGTCGGTGTGCCGGTTATTCCCTGTGAGCCTTGTATTCGCTCCAGATGGGCAATCAGGCTGTCTGCGCCCTGCAACAGGGTCATTTCCTGATGTTGGCGGGTCGAACCTTTTTCAGCCAGATTAAACAACTGACTTTCTGCCTGCGCTATCAGGGTATCTGACTGA
>NZ_VCDP01000148.1:0-318 GCF_033949345.1 Xenorhabdus littoralis | reverse complement strand
AAAATCTGTACCACCGCATCGTCCCGGTGCCGCAGGGCACCGAGGCAGCAGGCCAGCCCCAGTGCGGTTTTTCCCATTGAAGGGCGGGCAGCCAGCAAAATGAGATCACCGGCCTGCAAGCCGCAGGTTTTTTCATCAAGATCCTGAAATCCGGTCGGTGTGCCGGTGATTCCCTGTGAGCCTTGTATTCGCTCCAGATGGGCAATCAGGCTGTCTGCGCCCTGCAACAGGGTCATTTCCTGATGTTGGCGGGCCGAACCTTTTTCAGCCAGATTAAACAACTGACTTTCTGCCTGCTCTATCAGGGTATCTGACTGA
>NZ_VCDP01000147.1:0-4578 GCF_033949345.1 Xenorhabdus littoralis | reverse complement strand
ATGCGGGTGGTTCTGATTTGCGCCTCAGTTAATTTTTTCTGTTGTTGGTTCCAAATGGAATTCTCCGGCATTTGGACACGGACAGAAATAAACCTGCCAACCGGAATATCAATCAAATCCCTGTCAGAGTAGCCCTGACGCACATTTTTAGCGAATGCGGGCACGTCGGCGTGCTCCCGATGATAGGTCATGATTTTGATAGCGCCATCAGGCAGTACCTCATAGTTGACCCAAATCAGCGGTAATTTATTTTTGCACATCGGTATTTCAACGCCACCATCGACACCGCCCCATGCAGCATCAGCATTGAATCCCAGCACACCTGTAATTAAATAGACACCCTCAGATAACCGTTCAACCGTTGCGCCATCTGATTCGGCGTTGGTCTCAAATTTCCCATCATGCCAGATATTAATAATAGGCGACGCCGATTTCAGGACTCCGCCGTCAATGAGGGTTGTGTTTACGGTACTCCACACTGTACTCCATTGACTCCAGCGACTATCGAGTCGGTAACGGCTCGCAATTCCCGCGGTATCCACCTGAATTTGTGCGACCATTCCCGTACTATCACCACCACCATTACGCGTCATCACCATGATTGGAGCATGGACGTTATTGAAATTTCTGGCATTATAGCCGCCGCCTCCATACCAGCCCGTCGTTAACATCATGTTTGCGTCATTAAATGTTTGGGACGTTGGGGAGCCTACTGGTTGAGTCCCGACGCCATAATCACCCAGTTTCAATGCCCCTACATCGGCTGCGTTTAAATTGACATTATAACGTAATGTTTTCCCGTTAATTGTTCGGCTATTCGGCACAGCATTTTTCGCCAAATCTGCGGTTCCCGATAAACCGACGATTAACGCGAAAAACGTTGTCCTTTTTTTCGGTGCAATCCGGGAAACCTACCCGCTTTCGCAACGGGTTCACATTATTCTGGATGATTCCGGTTATCACCGAGCCGAATTAGTTCAATTTTTTGCCGAAGTCTTGAATGTTAAATTGCATTACTTGCCGCCACACAGCCCTAACATCAACCCGATTGAGCGATTATGGAAGTACGCGAATGAGCAGGTACGCAACAATGTCTATTTCCCCTGATGCAAAAACATTCCGAGAAACACTTCATCATTTTTTTCATGTTGTATTGCCAAAAAAAGTTCAGGAACTGACTACCCGGTTGACTGATAATTTCCAGACCCTAAAACCTGCATCTTCAAGTTAATTGCGTATAAACCATGTTCAACTGATCTGCATGACAGAATAGTGGGAGGATATCAGGAAATTATTTTTATGGAGCTTTTTGAAGCTGATGTTGAAATCCAGAGAATGATTGAAAGTGATTAATGATGCATCTTCTTATTGATATACATGATGGATTACTCGCTCATGATCTGATAATGACGTTAGCGTTTGGAATCATAAGAACAAATATTATCTATCCCTGTTGGTCCGCAAAAATAACACTTTTCACAGTCGCCATTTGTACCAGGGCAAGATCGTGAATATTTTGTTAAAAAAACAAATTTGACCGACGAAAACAATTATGATCTGATACGCGCTTTTTGTGAGCCCATACCATGTACCTTGACAGCTTTGCCGACCACTTTTCAGACCTTCAAGACCCACGCCAGAGTGCCAAAATCGCTTATCCCTTATTCGATATTTTGTTTGCCACACTGTGTGCCGTGATTGCCGGCGCAGAGGGGTGGCATGATATTCAAGAGTACATTGAAGGTCATCATGAATGGTTTCTGACACAAGGCATGTTCAAAGAGGGGGTTCCCGTTGATGACACCTTTGCCCGGATTATTTCACGTCTCAATCCGGAACAATTTAACCTTTGTTTTATCAATTGGATGTATTCGGTCCATGCCATCACTCAAGGGGAATTAGTGGCCATTGACGGTAAAGTCCTAGGGGGTTCTTATTCCCCTAGGGAACGGAGTTCAACTCTCCATCTGGTGAGTGCCTACGCGACAGCGAATAACTTAGTCATCGGTCAGGTGAGAACCCGGAAAAAATCCAACGAAATTACGGCGATCTCGGAACTAATTAAGTTGTTGGAACTGAAAGGTGCCCTCATTTCCATTGATGCCGTGGGGTGCCAAACTCAGATCGCTCAGGAGATTGTGGATGCCGGGGCGGATTATTTATTTAGTGTGAAAGATAATCAAAAAAATCTCCACCGCGCCCTTAAAGACGCGCTGGCCGAGGCGTGCACAAGCCCCGCCATCAGAGAGAAAGTCCAAATCGAACAAGGTCATGGACGGATAGAAATTCGGGAAAGCCATGTGATCAGTGCCACGTCATTGCAGCCAGCCTTCCAGGAATGGCCCGAATTAAAAACGTTAGGTGTGACAATAGGATACAGACAAGAAAAAGGAAAAAACCCCAGTCTGGAGTCCCGTTACTACATCAGTTCAGCAATATTAACGGAAGAACAGTTTTCCCGGGCAGTCCGCCGGCACTGGCAGATAGAAAATAACCTTCACTGGGTACTTGATGCCACGTTTAAAGAAGACGATTGTCAGATTTACCGTGAAAGTGCCGCGGAAAAGATCGCAATATTGCGTCGTCTCGCATTAAATATGCTAAAAAAAGAAACCACCAAGCTAAGTATTAGGATGAAACGCAAGCGGGCATGGATGAAAACACAATTTTTGGAGCGAGTATTACAGGCTGGTTTTGCTAACGTGGATGATATTTAATCATTCATGCAGTCGCCCTGCCATTTGTACGATGAGACTTACAAGGACAATCAATGAAAATCCACCCCATTATTTATTAATCTATGCAGACTGCTTACCTGCAGAGGAAAGCGAAAATTTCAAGATTTCGCTTCCTGATTGACTTTGAATAATAAGGAAGAAGATATGTCTGAATTAATGAAAACTGAAAAACAGAATCCTGAACATGAATGCTTGATTGATCCCAACAATTATAAAACCGAGCAGATTATTGCTCCAGAAGGCTCTTTCTACTGGGCACTGATTCAATTGAGGTTGGAAAACAAAGTTCGCCGCCGTGACTGGTCTGGAAAGGAGCAGTTAAATTTTGTGCCACGTAGAATGGACACAGAGGGAAATTACGATTATTTATCCCATATTGATAAACGTAATAAACACGGCAATTGGGCTTCATGGCAACCTGTACAGGAAGATTTGCTAGCCTGTGATTGGGTATTGATTAAAGAATCGGATCCTAAACTAGAGAGCGCAATGCTGATTTTTGATCTTGTCTCAGAGGAAAGCAATATTAAGTCGGAACGGTATTGGGGATACAAAAATAAGAACGGAAATTATGAACGTCAGCAACCCCCTTTTGGTACTTTAAATGTAATTCAAAATAATACGGAAATTGACATCATTTCATCATTCTATTTTATTAGCGGAAAGGACACCCCATTTATCTACTTTAGAATATCCACTAATGAATTTGGGGTGAATTATTATAATGTAGGGAGTTTGGTGAGGAAAAATTTGCATATCATCATTGATAATATTACTTATAATCTAGGAACTCCTACGGGGCAGCATAATACTGACCCAACTGGATACAGTGTTTACTATGATAGTGCGAAACGCCCAGCTGTTGATGAATTGGCTAAAGTCTTACAGCAAACAGGTGAAGCTAAGCGTTTTTACTGTGATTGGAATTAATTTTAAGTTCCCATAGGGAGTGGCCTCAGAGTGCTGACAAATCTCGTTGAAAATAATCAGGTTTGTCAGTATTCATTATAATTAATCATTTTTTTTCGTCAATTTTGTCTTTAGGAATAGAACAATAATCTACTTTACGTAAATTAAAGTCTATAACATTAGGTATCCCAAAACCAAATAATTCGATTGCCCATCTGACCACATCACCCATGAACCATTTGCATTACGGCCACGCTCAATCACAAACCGAGCATCTCGTACCCGCTCCACGGTTTTCATTAAACCGAAGAACGACTAATCTTCCTCATCATTGTTCAGATCATCCATGAAAGCAGAAACACTATCAAAAGTTTTTCCCTTGCCGCTCTCAAACTGTTTAATAGCAGCTCTTGTGCGGGAAGCATTCCGATAATTAGTCCCTTTCACTTTAAAGGGCAGTGTATTTTTTTCCGCTACCTGTACCATCAACATGCGTATAGCGTCGCTTACGGTCAACCCCATAGACTGAAGTGCTATGGTTGCAAGTTCTTTAGTTTTAGGATCAATTTTCGCTCTGACATAAGTTTCATTAGCCATTAAAGTCCCCCTTTCTTTACATAGCAGATATGAATTGTAGTCCTACCGTAGTCACATAACAAGACTAAAAAATGTGCTATTGCTGGAGCTAACGCATATGAGAATTTTTCATTCATATACAGTTTATGGTGAAAGAAAAGCACTAAAAATAGTCAATTTTTGTTTGTATTTTGCTCTTCTTATCTGATGTTTCTATAAATTGAGATATTGGGTATTAATTGAACCATAAAATGATTATTTTTTTACTTATTGTTCTTTTGGTTATTGCCTTTGATCTACTGTTATCAGTCTCATCATGTATTCACATAGGGTTATAGAAAACCTCGGTTTGATG
>NZ_VCDP01000146.1:0-1770 GCF_033949345.1 Xenorhabdus littoralis | reverse complement strand
TTCTTCAAATACCACAGCAGTGGCATCTGGAGTGCGTACCACCTGTTGCTCAAACAATTCATGGAGCAAAACGTCTCTTGGGAAGTCAGCCTCGGTGTTATTGAAGCCCACCAGTATTTGCTGACGTTCGGGAGCAGGCAGGACCGGCACGCTCAAAATAGATTGCTGGGGTTCAGTTGCCAGTGCTTCAATCAGGCCACTGATGGCCATAACCAGATAGTTTGCCACCCGGGAGGGGTCAACCCCTGAAATAGTTTGAGCCACGAGATTGAAGCCTTCCCCTAAATCATCTACCGAGAGGGTCAGCGGATAGTTATTACGCTCCTCTGTTGCCAACAAACGCATGCCGTCCCAGACGGTATCGTCTGCGTCTGGCTGGCTATGGCGGTAGTTAAGCAGCGCACTGAATAATGGCATTGGTGGCGTCACACCACTGCAACGCTGGGCCAGCGCCAGAGGAGCCTGTTCATGTTCCAGCAATGTTGTGAGGTTACGGTAGGTGGTCTGTACCACTTCAAGTGCACTGCGACTGGCAAGGGACACCCGCACTGGCAGGGTATTGATAAACATACCCATGACCCGATCGGTACCGGCAGAGCCTTGCAGACGGCCCAACAGTACGGTGCCGAAGACCACATCGTCACGGCCGCTGGTCTGCGCCAACACCTGCGCCCAGGCAACATGGAACAGTACACTTGGGCTGATACCCAGACGGCGGGCCTGCTTGCGGATCGCCCGGGCCAGCGGGGTATCCAGCAACAAACGGGCTTCGGTAATATCCCCGCCGTCGCCTTGCACATTAAGCAAACCAAAGGGGGCGGTTGGGGTATCGACATCGGCGAGCCGGGCGCGGAAGTAGTCCTCATGCTCAGAAACCGGCACGCTCAGGGTTTGGGCGATAAAATTGCGGTACGGCAGCGAATTGGGCAGTTCTTCAGAATCCCCCTGCAACAACAGGCGAATTTCATCGACGATAAGTGCCAGTGTCATATGATCGCCTATCAGATGATGAAAACTCAGCGCCAGCAGCCATTCGTGACTGGCCGGATCATGGGCAATGTCAGCGGTGAGCAGCGGTGCCTGACTAAGATTAAGTCGGCGCTGTCGTGGATCAATATGGTCCTGTAGCTGGGCCAGTACATTGTTTTCTGAGGTCGGCACAAAGGTGTTCACCGATAACGGAGCCTGTCGCCAGACTGCCTGTACGGGCTGGGTCAGTCCCTGCCAGCAGATGGCGGTACGCAGGATGTCGTGGCGGTCGATCACTTGTTGCAGGGCGCCAAGGAAGGCGTCGAGACGTGTACGACTATCAAAAGCCACCAGGCTGTTTAACAGATAGGTATCCCCTTGTTCCTGCAAGCGATGGTGGAACAGAATGCCTTCCTGCAACGGGGCAAGCGGATAGATATCCTGCACATTGGCCGCGCCGCCGGGAACGGTGTCGACAATGGTATCGAGCTCAGTCTGGGACAGTGCCACCAGTGGCAACAGATCGGGGGTAAGGACAATACAGTCTTTGCTAATGCGATTAGGGGGAACTATGAAAGCAGGTACCGCTTGAAGAGCCTGAATAGTCAGAGCCATCTCGGAAAGGATCGGTGCCGAGAAGATGCTGCGGACATCAAGTGTCTGCCCCAAAACGCGCAGTCGTTCAATCAGGCTGACCGCCATCAGTGAATGGCCGCCGAGTTCGAAGAAATGATCATGACGACCGACACACTCCAAGCCCAGTAGCTCCTGCCAAATCTGCGCCAGCAGGGTTTCCAGTTC
>NZ_VCDP01000145.1:0-221 GCF_033949345.1 Xenorhabdus littoralis | reverse complement strand
TGGCTGTTCATTACCCCTTTGGGCTGGCCGGTAGAACCGGAGGTGTAAATCACATAGGCCAGGTGGTGTGAGGCCAGGTCCCGGCTGTCGGGGTTACTGTCCGGCACCCCGTCAAGGACGGACAGCGGGCAGGCATCAAGCACTACGGTAGGCAGGCTGCTGTCCAGTATTTCAACCAGCGCGGACTGGGTGAGCAGGGCCACCGGTGCCGCATCACTGAG
>NZ_VCDP01000144.1:0-440 GCF_033949345.1 Xenorhabdus littoralis | reverse complement strand
AAGACCAAAACCCATAAAGGCAAGGGCTTTAACGAACTGCGCTTTGAGGATGCCAAGGACAGCGAGGAAATTTATCTCCACGGTCAGAAAGATTTTACCGCCCATATCGAAAACGATGCCCTCTGGCATATCAAACACGACCAGAAACAACGTATCGATAATAACCGCTATCACGAGATCCTCGCCGATGACCATCATCAGGTGGCCGGTTCGCGCAAAATCACCACCGAAGGTGATGTTTCCCACCGGATTGCAGGCAGCCAGCATATTCAGACCGGTGATGCGACCGTGATTGACAGCGGGCAGGAAATTCACCTGAAAAGCGGCGGCAAAGTGGTGCTGGAAGCGGCAGCGGAAATCACCCTGAAAGTCGGCGGCAGTTTTCTGAAAGTCACACCGGCGGGCATTCTCTGTTCACCGATTAACGTCGGGCAGGGTTC
>NZ_VCDP01000143.1:0-311 GCF_033949345.1 Xenorhabdus littoralis | reverse complement strand
TATTCAACCAGCGTTTGCAGTGCGGTATAAGCGCTTTTTTCCATCGGCAGGATGGGGTTATCGAACAGGTCATGCCAGCCATAAGGAAAACAGTTCAGCTTACGTTGTTCGCCCTGTGCTCTGACACTCATCTCACAGATATGCTGGTCAAGCCACAGGCTGAGCTGTGCTGCCCGTCCGGTATCTGTGCCGAGGAAAAAAGAGAGCGATCCACTTTTCCAGACCGATGAAGTACTCCCCGTCTGACACAGGGTCAGGATAATTTCACTGTGCGTGCCGGTTTTTTTCACCGTGCGATCCCGCACCACTAA
>NZ_VCDP01000142.1:0-6551 GCF_033949345.1 Xenorhabdus littoralis | reverse complement strand
ATTCCGAGTCCGGGCACCAATTTTAAAACTCATTTGTTGAAGTGATATCAATGACTTAACAGGTGAGTCAGAAATAAGTGCTGTTAAGCAAATGTTAATGAATATAATCTATTACTTTGCGTAAGTTAATAAACTAAAAACAGCTACTCTATACGAAGTCAGGTGAACACAGTTGTGCTCACCTTTTTACGTTTAAAGTAATGATTTCAGTAATTGATTCTGATGTCAAGTCAGGTGATGTTCAGAAGTGCTCTTTGAGCACACTTACCAGTTTCTCCGTTTTGTGTCTCCACCTCCAAACTATCCCTTAATCCAGTGACACAGTCAGGGCAATCCCGCTGATATCCTGCCCTGTTTTTTTACCTCACGTTAACGGATTACACAGCAAGATCCAGATAAAACGCCAGTTCATTCGCCAGGGTTTTACCCGCAATTTCCATATCGATATCAATATACTCCATCGTGGTCGCCACACTGCGGTGTCCCAGCAAACACCTGACCAGCTGCAAATTACGGTCGGGTGCCTTCATCAGCTCGGTCGCCAGCGTATGACGGAAACGGTGAGGAGAGACGGCAAAACCACACTCTTTCGACAGGCGGTTAAAGAAAGAACGAAGATGCTGCTTTTCTCTGTCATGATTATACTGATAACTGACATGGCGTCCGTGATGACGAAAACGCAGGCGGGTTAAATCAAACAGCGGATCATTCTCTTTCGCCCCACAGGCTTTTGCCTGTTCAACCAGCTGCACCAGCCGGGGTTTCAGCTGCGGGATCATCGGCACCCGCCACTCACTGTGGTTTTTACTGCCTTCCACACGCAACTCAATGTAACTGTTGTCCAGATTAATATCCCGTAACCGCAGATGCAACAGCTGGTTCAGGCGCATGCCCGTCAGCCGGAAAGTATCCAATACAGTCAGCCAATACCCTGTCGGGTATAAGGCACAGCGTCCGCCCCGTGGGGAAGTCTGTAAACATTCTTCCTCCTCATACTGCTGCATCCGCAGGTAAATCCCGGTTATCTGAGCCTTACTCAGGGTTTTCTTTTGTTTCTTCTCTTTTTTGACTGACGCGTCGTTAAACGGATTTTTGGGGTGTGACAACAGTTTTCTTTCCATGCCGAAATTAAAAATAGCCCGCAGGTGTGCCACCTTATTGTTCCACGTATACCGAGACTGATTTTTTTCCATCAGCAGATGACGTCGCCAGCGCAGGACATCCCGGTGAGTCACGCTCTCCGGCGACTCAGTTTCCCCCAGATACCGGATAAAGACCCGCACTACCTTGCGATAACTCCATTCAGTTGCCGGCCGTAACATCCGTGAGAAAAAATACTCGTCCAGCAACGCATCCCAGCCCATTGTTTCCTCATTATTTAACATATTATTGTTTCCTTGGTGTGTAATATTGTGTCCCGGGACAGAAACGTCCCGTTAATAAACTGCAAATTAATTAACCCGTTAAATTATTTTATTTTTCATATAGTGACCTTTTATACATTGCGGAAACAAGGCATTCCGGCGCTGATGCGGCGCGTTTGGATAATTTCAAATCGTTATCGTTACCATTTGTATTATTTCTCATCAGAATTTCATTCCTCCGCCTGAAACAATGACAGTAATGTCCGGGTATCATCGGCAGTGTCGGGCGCAGAAGCTGTTCCCGCTGTGACAAGCGGAATAACCGGATCGGGTTTTGGTGATGACGGTCTGGTATCGGTAGCCGGTTCAGAAGATTCAACGGGATTCAGCAGTGGTGACTGCACCTGCTCAGCGGCAGACTGAAGCAGTGAGTCCGTCAACGGGACAGAAGACGGATGTCCGCCAAGATGCAACATCAGGCACTGCCACACACCGGGCACTAAAGACAGCCAGGTCAATGCTTCCTCCGGTAACAAACGGGCAGCCAGCAGCGTTTTATAAAGAACAGGCAGCTCAGGCCCCGGTGCCTGAAACCGGAAGCGGAAACGACGCTCAGGTATCCACAATCCCGGCTGCCAGTGATGCCCGTCTTCCAGTTCACCTTCCAGTTGCTGCAACAGCGGCAGGTGGTAAAACAGCGCCGCCCAGAATACCACCGCCTGCCACAGCAGACTTTGTGCGGCCTGTGTTTCCGGCGCCACCCCCGGAGGCAGCATATGCCCTTTTGCCAGCCGCACGGCACAGGCAGTAAATTGCAGGGTCAGATCGATAAATCCGCCGCGATAAGACCAGACGCCCTCTTGTGTCGCGGGAACATGCTGCACACGGGCGCATAATTGCCGGAGCGGATCCAGATAGAATTGCTGATACAATCCGGCAGGCAGGGCACTGTTTTCCCACAGTTGCCGGAGATACCGGCGACGCTCTGCGGTTGCCAGCAGCGCCTCTGCTGACTGTGGACGGAAATAACCTCCGGCATCGCGTACACTTTCAGGTGCTTGCCCGGGCGCTTTTTGTGACGGGGAAGGGTCACGGGTAAAACGGGATTTAAAACGCTGAAACATGGTTTTTCCTCTTTTGGTTCAGATTTGGCTCAGTGTCGGTGAATCCCGGCCGGAAACAAGGAACAACTCTTTTTGCGGAAATGAAAATTAAACTGACCCGGTTCATCCCCTGACTGACTGACAAAATCAGCTTAATTTTCACCCTAACCATTTGTATTAACTCAATTTAAAAATAAAAAAAAGCGCCCCGAAAGGCGCAATCGTCATCGTTGAAAAAATGCGTTCAGGCGGCGATAAGCTCCGCCGCCCGCAAACGCTGAGACCAGTTGCCCAGATAATGGGCGGGCGTGTAACGGGTTCGCTTGTCACCGCCATCATGCAGGGCGTTACCGATGGTGACGGCGGCCGGAATACCGGTCAGCGAGAACTGGATATAGGCCATCACCGCCGCCAGCGGGTCAATATCAATCGCATGAACCCACAGGCTGCACAACGGATCGTGCCCCAGCTCCCGCAACACATCGGCAGCGGCCAGCGTAATACAGCCCGAACCCACACACGGCTCGCACAGCGTGACAAACGGTTGTGTCTGCAACAGCCCGGCAGCATCATGCAACTGCATCTGTGCCATCATTCTGGCCACACTCCAGGGGGTAAAGAACTGCTGAAGATCTTTATCACCCAGCTCCAGTCGCATAAACACACTGCCGAGAAAATCACCCGGTTCCTGCGCCAGTCCGAGTACCACATGGGAGAACAGCTGAACAATCCGGTCAACATCGGCCCGTTCGTACTTGTTAATGGTTTTCAGGTAATACTGCTCCAGCTCCTCACTGAAACAGTGTTTATTGTGGATCGCTGCCATGGCACAGTTGCAAAAATCCCGGAAGACCTGATAACGGGTATGATAACGTGCCGTTTGCTTAAACAGCGAAATGAATTCTTTCTGATGATCGGTTCGGGATGCCATTGCGTATTTTCCTTGCAAAACAAAAAGTGAAAAAGGAAAACACGCCCCGAAAAGGGAACAGGTTCCCCTTTCGGTTGACGTGGTCAGTTCGTATAAAATGATTCAGTGAAACAGCCGGTTACTGTCCGACCGCGATAGCCGGCAGGGCCAGCGCCGTTTCCGCCTGCTCACCGGTGACCAGATAGAGCGCCGGCCGGTTTTCCCGGCCTGACTGCCCGTGACCGCTGTCCACGTGCTCGCCCTGATCATAGCAATCATAGCCTTTGAAGCTTCCTGACGCTTCGCTGTACCAGTGGCGGATTTCACAGTCAAACATCGCGGACAACTCCCCCATCAGCTCCGCTGAAGGCGGTGCCCAGGGGGAATCAAACCGCACGGTTAAGCTGCTGACATTCCGGCGCTCCCAGCGGACATGGTGGCCAAACGGCCATTCCATCCCGTATTGTTCCCCGTAAAACTGCGCCGTCGTGGGAATACCTTTCAGCAGGGTGCTGTTACCGTTGATTTCGGTCGCCAGATTCGTTGACATAATCATCAGCATGTCACAGGGCTGGGCCGCCTGCGGGTACGCATTCAGCTTATCCCAGCACGCCCCGATATCGGGTGTGTCAGACCAGCCCACCATGCCGAACCAGTCGGTATACTGGCGGGTCAGCAGACGGGCGATAATGTCACGCGCTGCTTCCGGCACTTTGTCCCAGGACATCAGGCTGAGACCGGACTGCCGGTACAGGTTATCAATGCGTTTGATATTGTCATTATTCAACGGCACATTATGCTGCAACAACAGCAGCCACTGCTCAAACGCCAGATGTTGCGCGGTCGGAGCCGCCGTGCCGCGGACTAACGCTGGGTACGGGGTGTAGATTTGCGGTTTGGTCGGTTTCAGTATCCCCGCACAGCCGGCCAGAAACAGGCGCAGGCTTTGCAACACCGCCTGACGGTAACGGGGGACCTCTTCACCACAGACCCATTGCTGCATTACATCGAGACAAACGGATTTGCCGGTGATTTCCAGTTGATTGGTGCACCATTCTGCCATGTTGATTTTCCTCATTTTTAAAACGCTTCAGATAAAAAGGAGGAACCGCCCCGTCAGAGAGACCGGTTCCCCCGATGGGTCAGATAAAAAACAAAAAGCGCAGGTTAGTTGATATCCCGCAACAGGCTTTCAAGGCTGTCGTGATGAAAAAAGACGTCCCACTCATCACGCATGCGCAGGTAAGGCGTACCGGGCAGCATCGTCCCGCAGTCCAGCCGGGTTAAATCGTATTTATCGACGATATCGTTAATGGCCTGATAAGGCCGGATACCTTGTTGCATGACATACGCCACGGTGTCGCGCTCACACAATACGGTATCATTCAGGCTGAGACCAAAGTGGCGTTTCAGTAAACAGGCCGCGATGACCTGCCAGACTGTTAATTTCAAGGGTTCCATGACGGCTCCTTAACCGGCTAAGCCGTCACGGACGCATGATGCCGGAGGATATCGGTCACCTCACGGCATTGCTGATAACGGGATGACACCAAATGCAGCGATAACCGGTGCGCTTTCTGCCACAACACCCGGGCCATCCGGTAATTTTCCCAGCCCTGTTCAAATACGGCATTATTGCACAGCCGTTGCCGCTGTTTTTCCAGTGACAGGCGTTCCGAAGCCAGTGTGACAGGCTGTGCCCAGACAATGTCGCTATCGATATGCCCGCCGAGCACTTTTCTTCCCTGGCGGTCATAAATCATCACCGTCTGCGGGATAAAATGCGGTAACGTGTCCGGTTGCCCGATTTCCCAGACAGGCCAGTCCCCCAACAGATGAATGACTTTCAGCTTCTGCACCGCTTCCGTAATGGTAGCGGCGCTGCAAACGGACACGGTTTCCTCACGCAGCGGGAGCGCTTCCCCTGCTGCCGGGTTCGGGTATTCAGACAGGCCGGTGACCTGCACGGTAAAAGCAGTTTCTTCTGCCACGGGTAAAAAAATCGGATCCACGGTGTTATTCCTTGATTTGACGTCAATAAAAAAACACCCGCCCGGTTTCGGGAAGGTGTTTTCGGCTCCCCGGTCAGGCGCTTAAGAAAAATAGAAAAGTTAACAGTCGCATAATAAATATGCTGATAAGTCAGTTAGAGTTATTATTTGTATTGCGGGTCAGTGATGCCTCAGACTCTTCATTAAAGGCACCGATATCCAGTATCCGGTGTATCAGGTCTTTCTCCGGATGTTGCAACGCGTATTTCCGCAGTTCACCGTACCGGTAAACCTCTTCATCCCGTTCATCAATCACCACGAGATGGGCAAAAACCGCTATCGTCACCACCAGCCCAAACGCATCCGCAGAGAGCGTGACTGTCAGACTTTTGCCCGGCAGGTACACCGCATAGTTTTCTGCTGCGGTGGGCACCATA
Organism: Xenorhabdus littoralis; assembly: GCF_033949345.1. Classification (NCBI taxonomy): domain Bacteria; kingdom Pseudomonadati; phylum Pseudomonadota; class Gammaproteobacteria; order Enterobacterales; family Morganellaceae; genus Xenorhabdus; species Xenorhabdus littoralis. The sequence continues at coordinate 746 of NZ_VCDP01000142.1, read as the reverse complement.
TAGGTCAGCGGCTCAGACATCCCCCGCTTTTCCCACTGCTCATACCGGCAATCACTACATAACTGCATGGCGGTCCGGGTAAGCAGAAAACTCAGGCACATCCGCTCCAGCGGGGTTCTGTGGGGAAACGTGGCGGACAGCGAAAGGCTGTTCAGCATGGTAAGTACATCTTTTGACATGATATTCTCCGATAAAAAAGACGGAGAACACCTTGCCCGACGGGAAACGTGTTCCCCGTCCGGGTGACTGGCCGGTTGGCCATGATGGATAAGATTAAGAAACCTTCATCGCCATCAGGACTGACGATATCTGCTTCCAAAGGTGCGCAGATGTACCACACGATAGTGCACTCCCTTACAGGCTACAGGAGTGTTGCTGTCGCTGCCCGAAGGTGATCCTCACAAGCGACCGGATCATATATAAACTTTTCCACGCTAATAAACAGAAATCATAAGGTCAATGGGTAATTCATTTTCCGGGACAGAAAATAATATCAGAATATCGATACCCTTATTCTCTCTCGCTATTCTGGTAATACACCTGCCGGATATAGCGTCCCCGCCATAGCCATGCCCTAAATCCATCGACACCCGTCCGGTACTTCTGACCACGTATAAATACAGATACGCTTCTTATCACGAAACACGTTTCAGGCAGCGCCCCGAACAGCCCCCTTCACTTGCTGTCTCTTGATCTCTAAAATGTGACCAAGAGACAGCAAGTGAAGGGGGCTGGGATATCTAAAA